>CAYQXT010000216.1:0-6964 GCA_964421365.1 uncultured Bacteroidaceae bacterium | reverse complement strand
GTGCCCTTGCATAAGGGGTACTACAAGCGGAAAGCCCGCTCGTGCGCCCAAATAATTACGAATTACTAATGTTGTTCTATGAGTGCCAATTAGCTGTTAGCAATTAGAAATAGGACTTAATTTTTCGTTTTATTTTTTAGCCTCTCTACTGTCTCTGTTTCTGTTGTTAGAAGTTTTTAACTTCTACCGTTACCGTTTAGGTATTGTATTTAGCCTTCATTAAAAAAAGAATCAAAATCGCTACTGTCTGTGGCATTTTCGGTTGCTGCATGCTTTTTATTTTTACGTTCTTCGATAGCTGCCTTTTTATGATTCCGGTATATTTTGTATTGTTCAGTAGTTAATACGGATTGTAATTCTTTTTCTCTATTTCTGTTTAGTTTAGCTCTGCGTTGTTTTAGTTTTTCTGGTTTTCCTTTCAGATTTTTTTTTGCCACACGATATAAACGAATATATTTCAGATTTATAGCCTGTACTTTTACTTTTTGCTTAGGGTGCAGATTTAAGACTTTATTCATCTTGTTCGTAATCTGTGTAGCTCTTTGTTCGGGTGTTTTTTTTGTTTTCTGAGCAACTATATTTATACTCAAGAATAAAAATAGCGTCAGTAATGGGGAAATAATTTTTTTACTCATAATTCTTTACATTTTTAATTTAAATTATTTGACAAGATACGAAGAAAAAGGTTTAATACGGGTCAAAATTTATTTTTCATACAGTGCCGGTATCGCATTTTGTATGCTTATACCGAATCGTTATCCTATTAGTTATGCATATTTTTGTAATATTTTGATTGGAAATGAAATAACAAAATCTTTTTCGTTATTTTGATCGCGGTTTGGTATTAGAATATTAGGGATTTATCCAAAAGCATTTACAAATTTTAGAAGCTGTTGAGTATAACAATTATTATTGTTACTTTTGTGGTGTAATTTGCTGTATAGTAATCAGAAATATAATATGTTTTAAAATGCAAACTTTCGATACTTTCAATTTAATAAAACCGCTTCAGAAAGTCATAGCCGATTTAGGTTTTAGTAGACCTACGCCTATTCAGGCTGAATCCTTCTCTATTATCCGCTCGGGGAAAGATGTGGTTGGCATATCGCAAACCGGCACGGGTAAAACTTTGGCTTATATGCTTCCTGTTCTGCAAGATTTAAAATTCTCTAAACAGCCTAATCCAAGGGTTTTAGTCTTTGTTCCTACACGAGAATTAGTTTTGCAAATGACCAATGAATTTAAGAAATTTGCTGAATATACCAGTTTGCGCATTGTAGGCGTTTATGGTGGCGTAAATATTAATACGCAAAAACTCACTTTAATTGGTGGCGTGGATATTTTGGTTGCTACACCGGGTCGTCTTTTCGATTTAGTGATAAATGGAGTGGTGCAAATTAAAGGGGTAAAAAAGCTTATTATTGATGAGGTGGATGTAATGCTCGATTTGGGTTTTAGACCTCAATTGACCAATATTTTTGAATTGTTACCTCAACGCCGGCAAAATATTATGTTTTCGGCTACAATGACTCAGGAAATTGAGGAGCTGATTGAAGATTTTTTTATTCAGCCGGTAAAAATATCTATCGCACTGAGTGGAACGCCGCTGGATAATATTGCTCAATCGGCCTATTTGGTTTCCAATTTCTATACTAAAGTTAATCTATTAAATCTTTTGCTGACGGATAAAGCCGAATATCACAAGGTATTGATATTTACATCTACAAAAAAAATTGCCAATCGCCTTTTTGAGCAAATGGAAATTAATTTTGCCGCAGAGATAGGTATTATTCATTCTAATAAATCGCAGAACAACCGCCTGCGAACTATTGAGAATTTTGAAACCGGTAAAATCAGGATTCTGATTACAACGGATGTTATGGCTCGTGGCTTAGATTTAGATTTGATTTCGCATGTCATTAATTTGGATACTCCCACTTTCTCCGAGAATTATATACATCGCATCGGACGTACCGGAAGAGCAGAAACTCAGGGTAAATCTATTCTTTTATATACCGAAAAGGAAACTTTGGCAAAAGAGGGGATTGAGATGCTTATGGACTACCGGATTCCTTTGCTTGAGCTTCCGGATGAGGTAGAAATATCTAAAGAGCTGATTCCTGACGAATTACCGGTAATAAAGGATAAGAAATACCATAATCGAAATTATAGAAAGCGTGATTTTGAGCCTGAAAAGCAGGAGAAAAAAGAAAAAAACCAAAAAACAAATCAGGGCGGTTCTTACCGACGGGAATTAGCAAAAAAATATAAAAAGCCTAAAACAAAAGGGGATAAGAATATTAATCGAAGAAAGAAAAAGTGAAAAATGTAGAATGTAGAATGAAAAATGTAGAATTGTAGGTTAATGGAATTAGCCCCGTCTGACTACTTTAAGTGTTGGGGCAGCTTACAAGCAGGAAGAATAGAACGCTAATTTTTAGGATAAGCTACTTAAAATCTTAATTCAATTTTAACAATTCTAAAGAATCTGCATTCTATAATTTTTTTATGAAACGGTGTATAAAAAATGGCTAAGCTTATAAACATTGGGATTTTGGCGCATGTAGATGCGGGTAAAACGAGTATTACCGAGAATTTGCTCTATTTATCGGGCGCAAGTCGCCAAAAAGGCAGTGTGGATAGTGGTACGACTCATAGCGATTCTTTGGTAGTAGAGCGGGAGAGGGGTATTTCGGTGCGCTCTTCTTGTATTCGTTTTGGCTGGAAAGATTCTACTATAAACTTGATAGATACGCCAGGACATATAGATTTTTCTACTGAAGTAGAAAGAAGCCTGATGGCCTTGGATTATGCAGTGCTGGTTATTTCGGCTGTAGAAGGCATTCAGGCGCATACCGAAAGGCTGTGGAAGGCTCTAAAGAAAAAGAATATCCCAACTTTATTTTTCATCAATAAAATAGATAGAATAGGTGCCGATAGCGAAATGGTCGTTCAGAACTTGTATAAGCACTTTACTCATAAAGCAATTACCTTTCAATCAGTGAAAAATGAAGCGGACGACAAAGCGATACTTGAACCCAAACTTACCGGAGATAGTTTACTCGAAATTTTGTCGGAAGCCAATGATGAAATAATGGATAAGTTCCTTAATGAAGAAGAAATTCCGGCAGAGATAGTTCAAAAGCAGATTCTTAAATCAATTTCAAGCTGCAAACTTTTTCCTATACTGCTCGGCTCTGCTAAATATGGCATTGGAATGACCGAGTTACTGGATTTTGTAGAGGCTAATTTCATTCCCCCAAGCTATGCTGTCGAAGAGGAGTTTTCTGCTCTGGTATTTGGCATTCGTTTTGATAAAATGCTGGGTAAGATGGCTCAGATAAAAATAATATCGGGTAAGTTAAAAAATAGAGAACTATTAAAAAATCAAAGAAACGGTAAGCAGGAAAAAATAAGCCGTATTCGTCGTTTTTATGCCGGTAGTTTTGAAGATGTGAATGTTGCAGAGGCTGGTGATATTGTATCTTTAGCCGGTTTTCATTCCGCTCTAGTTGGAGATAATTTAGGGGTTAAAAAACAAGCAAGGCAGCATCAACATCTGCTGGGTATTCCTTTGCTTAGCGTACAAGTAAAAGCAGAAGAGGCCAAAAATTATATCCCTTTGGCCGAAGCACTCATGGAGCTTGCTGCCGAAGATCCAGATTTGGCTTTTGAATGGCTGAAGGAAGAGAATGAGCTGAATATAAAGGTTATGGGTAAGGTGCAAACCGAAATTCTTAAACAAATTCTCGAAAGTCGTTTTGGTATAAAAGCCATTTTTGAGCCACCAAGTGTGATTTATAAAGAAATGCCGAGTAGGGCAGGAGAGGGTTTTGTTCGCTATTGGATGCCCAAACCTTGCTGGGCTATTTTGAAATTTATGATTCAACCACTTTCTGTTGGCAGTGGTGTGGTATATCGTTCTGAACTAGGTGTGAATGAGGTGAAACAAAAATTCCAAAACGAAGTACAACAGACTATTCCTCCGGCCTTAAAGCAAGGAATTAAGGGCTGGGAAGTTACCGACCTGAAAATTACTCTTATTGAGGGCGAAGACCATGAGATTCATTCGCGCCCCGGAGATTTTAAGGTGGCTACACCTATGGGAATAATGAATGGTCTGCAAAATACGGGAACTACTCTGTTAGAACCTGTTTTGTCGTTTAAAATAAAAGCGGAGGAAGCTCTTTTGGGCGGTATTGCCGGTGATATTCATCAGATGCGCGGCACTTTCGACAGTCCTGTTTTTGAGGGCGAAAGCTTTAGCATGACGGGTTTGCTTCCTTTGAGTACAAGCATGGATTATGCCATAAGGCTAAGTTCCAAATCAAGCGGAAAGGCACAGTTTTCAACAGAATTTCATTCCTTCCGACCTTGCACTGATGAGCAGGGAATCATTCGTGAATTTAGAGGAATAAGTCCTTTGGATACGGCTAAATATATTTTGAAAGCAAGAAAAGCTCTGCAATAAAAAACAAAAAAATTACTAATCTCCCATCGAAAGAGTAATTCCAGTCTGATGCATTTAAATTATGTTCTTTTTATTTTTGAATAATAATAATGAGTTCGGTCTAAAAACCGGTCGGACGGATATGTTTATTAAAACTATAAAAATAAACAGCTTATCTACAATTGATTAAGAAGCCGTCTGACCGATTTCGATGCAAATTTACCTTTTTATACAGGACCCATATATACTTAACGATAATTATTATGGTTTTGCTGTTGGAATGCGAATAACAGGAAAAGATGTTTTATGTTGCAAACTTAATTATACAGAAGAATTTTATAGTTCTTTATCACGTAAAGAACAGTTAAACTTAATAAAGATATATAAGACAGAAAATACAAGTAAGATACAAAATGAAGAATTTTCAATTTCATATATAGAATACAATGATATTTTTCTTTTTCAAGTAAATAAAAATGTTTATATTCGACAAAAGGATATTGAGGAGAAAAAAAATCAGATGAAAAATTATGTAAAAATAAAGGCATTTGATTTGCCAAATATGATTATTGAACAAAGGCAATTGTCTGACCAATTTTGGAAAGAACACATTCTTTCTTATGTACAAACCTAATTATAAAGAAACGGATAACGAAGTTATAGGGGAAATCATTGAAAGAGAACAATAAAAAAAATGCAAAGATTGAAACAGCTGTCAAAAAGCATATCAAAAAATGGTTCAGAAACAATATTAAGTTTTGTAATGAAGGATTTATTCTTAATGACGAAGCAAGTTCTGAAGGAAATTTTGAAGGATACTACGATTTTAAAATTGAACATAGTTATTGGGATTTAACAAAATCATATTTTCCGTTTGAATGTAAGAACTTTGGTACTTCACCTCTTCTTAACGAATACGTTTTCATTGAAATCAAAGATCAAACAGATGGAGGAATGTATAGATACTTCATTGATAATATGCAGTCAATCAAAAGTTTGGTGAAATGCTTGGTTTTGTAATTTACAAAAACAAGAAATTAGTTTTAGAACAACTGATTAATAAAATTGTTAGGAAATTCTATTTTTGATAATCGAAATATCTATGATAGTATCCATTTACGTGGGAAATATGAATTTGTAATACATCATGTAATAATGGACTTTGCAAACAATGTTGAGATAAAATAAGAAAGAAAAATAAAGATACTTGTGTCATTTCACAACTTATAACTATTTATCTCACATCATATTCGTAAATAATAATATAGTCTAAACAATAAAAGATCTTTCAGATAATCCTAACATGGCTTATTAGCCCAACCAGCCCTCTCTGTCTAAACTTCTATACTGTATGGCTTCTGCGAGATGCTCAGGCTTGATGTTGGCACTGTTCTCTAAATCGGCAATGGTGCGCGAAACTTTGAGTATGCGGTCGTAGGCGCGTGCCGAAAGACCTAAACGCTCCATGGCCGTTTTCAGCAAAGCGCTACCGGCATCGTCAATTTCGCAATAGTGGCGGATTAAACGGCTGTGCATTTGGGCGTTGCTGTGAATATTATTGTGGTTTTCAAAGCGTTTTTGCTGAATGTCTCTGGATTTGATTACCCGCTCTCGTATTTCGGCGCTGCTTTCTGTGGGTAGCTCTTTGGCTGTGAGCTTGTCGTAAGGAACAGGCACTACTTCTATGTGTATGTCTATACGATCTAAAAGTGGGCCGCTGATTTTGTTCATATATTTCTGGCGGGCTTGCAGACTGCAAACACATTCTTTTTCGGGGTGATTGTAATAGCCGCATGGACAGGGATTCATTGCTGCAACAAGCATGAAGCTGGCCGGGTAATCTACCGTGAAGCGGGCACGTGAAATGGTTATTTTGCGGTCTTCTAAGGGCTGACGCATGACTTCTAGTACAGTGCGTCTGAATTCGGGTAATTCATCGAGGAAAAGTACGCCGTTGTGCGAAAGGGAAATTTCTCCGGGCTGGGGAAATGCGCCGCCGCCAACTAGTGCTACATCGCTGATGGTATGGTGTGGCGAGCGGAAAGGACGTTCGTACATGAGTGAGGTATCTTTATTTACTTTTCCGGCTACAGAATGTATTTTGGTTGTTTCGAGTGCTTCAAGCAGGCTTAAAGGGGGTAAAATTCCGGGCAGACGCCGTGCCAACATAGTCTTGCCTGCGCCAGGAGGACCTACCAGAATGATATTGTGGCCACCGGCTGCAGCTATTTCCATTGCGCGCTTAACGTTTTCTTGCCCTTTGACATCAGAAAAGTCGAATTCGGTTTTGGCCGCTTTTTTGTAAAATTCTTCGCGGGTATTAATCTTTATAGGCTTTAACTGTGTCGTAGCATTAAAAAAATCAATCACTTCTTTGATATTGCTGACTCCGTAAACGTCCAAATCATTTACTACGGCGGCTTCTTTGGCGTTTTCCTGTGGTAGAATAAAGCCTTTGAAACCCTCTTTACGTGCCTGAATGGCGATGGGAAGAGCGCCTTTGAAGGGGCGAAG
>CAYQXT010000215.1:0-6996 GCA_964421365.1 uncultured Bacteroidaceae bacterium | reverse complement strand
TTGTTTTTTGGTGAAACAAAGATAATAGTGAGGGGCGATTATTCAAACCTCACTTCTTTTTATTTTTAAATTTTTATCGGACAACAATGAAAAAAATTGATAAAAAGCTTAACGAAAGAAAACAAAACGGACTAATTACAGGATCCGCAATTCAAAGAAAATTACTCGGATTAATTTATACACATTGGACAAATGATACAATGTATATAGATAAATATTAGTAAGAAAGACTTCGTATGTCAAGTTAAACTTCGGGTAATAAAGAAGCCAAAGTCTTCTTTCTTCTTTTTTCAAAATTGAAAAAAATATTAAAATAAATTTGGAATTTAACACGTATCCAATTAGCGATGCATCTA
The DNA here is from genome assembly GCA_964421365.1 of uncultured Bacteroidaceae bacterium. Lineage (GTDB taxonomy): Bacteria > Bacteroidota > Bacteroidia > Bacteroidales > DYOH01 > CAYQXT01. The sequence goes on along the minus strand of CAYQXT010000215.1, from coordinate 6,640 downwards.
TTTATGTCAAGCCCATAACATTTTTATTTAAAGCTATTTCTAAGAAAATTGACGGACGATTTGATTCTCCATTGCCCATTAATTTAGGTAATTTAAAAATTATATTTATTTTTGTTCTATAAACTCTAAAATCAAAACAATGAAAAACAACAGAAATGCTATTGCCTTACAGTATTCTCTTATCCTATCCACTACCTTAATAATATTAGGTTTAATCATTTATTATGCCGGATTATTGGGAGCAAAATGGACATCCTATGTAGGATTTGTATTTTATTTGGGTATTCTCTATGTTGCCCAAAAGCAATTAGCTACCACAAATGGGAATGATGGCTTAACGTATGGGCAAGCCGTGGGTTTAGCTGCTATCATCGGCTTAATTACAGCCCTCATATTAATATTCTATAATTATCTGTTTTACACTCTTATTGCGCCCGATGCCATCCAGCAAATAAAAGATATTGCCGAGCAACAAATGATGGATAAAGGAATGGCTGATGATAAAATTGAGATGGCTCTAAAAATGCAAAGTAAATTTATGACCCCGCTCATAATGTCTGCTTTTGGGTTTATCGGTCAATTTATTGGCATAGTTGTAGCAGGATTGTTAACGGCTATTGTAACTAAAAAAGAACCCATAATTGAAGAATAATATATGAATATTTCTATAGTAATTCCCCTCTTTAATGAAGACGAATCCTTGCCTGAACTTACGCTGTGGATTGAACGTGTGATGAATGAAAACAATTTTAGCTATGAAATCATTTTTGTGGATGACGGAAGCACAGATGATTCATGGAAAATAATCAATCAACTTTCCGCAAAGAACACAAATATTAAAGCCCTTAAATTCCAGCGCAATTATGGCAAATCGCCGGCTTTACACTCTGCTTTTCAGGTAGCAGAAGGCGAGGTGGTAATTACTATGGATGCCGACTTACAAGACAGCCCAGATGAAATACCGGGTCTATACAAAATGATTACAGAAGAAGACTATGACTTGGTTTCAGGCTGGAAAAAGAAACGTTATGATCCTATAACAAAGACAGTTCCAAGTAAATTTTTTAATTGGGTAGCTCATATCTCTTCAGGTATTTATTTACACGATTTTAATTGCGGCTTAAAAGCCTACCGTAAAAAAGTGATTAAGAGTATTGAAGTATATGGCGAAATGCACCGCTATATACCTATTTTAGCCAAACAAGCCGGTTTTTATAAAATTGGCGAACGAGTTGTTCAGCATCAATCGCGGAAATATGGCGTTACAAAATTTGGATTAAATCGCTTTATTAATGGATTCCTCGACCTTATGACGGTTCAGTTTATTTCCAAATTTTCAAAGCGACCGATGCACTTTTTTGGCGCTTGGGGTTCATTAAGTTTTTTTCTGGGTTTTGTTGTGCTGACTTATTTATCCATTGCAAAAATAGCTTATAATCAGTATCAAATGACTCAAAGGCCTCTCTTTTTTCTGGGACTTTTGCTCATTATCTTTGGTTCACAACTCTTTTTAACCGGTTTTTTGGCCGAGTTGGTTTCCCGAAGTTCGACCGACAGAAACAGATATTTAATTGAACAAAAGCTCAATTTTTTTCCTGAATAAAGAATATTATTTAGAAAAAAACGTTTGTAAGTATATTAAATATCCCTACAATTAAGCTGATATGGTTAAAAATATTGACATGGAAAAGCGATTTTATCCCATAGAATACAAAGGGAAAACCGTTTATTGTTCGGATTGGACTAATTTAGATGAGGCCAAAGAAATAACTAATGTTATTGAATATACCACAAGCAAAGTAGTTGAAATGGATACTTACGGCTTACTTGAAATTGTAGACATTTCTAAATCCTATGCCATCCGCGAGGGAATGCGTGCAGCCAGAACTTCGGCACAAACAACGGATAAATATAGTAAAAAGAAGGCATTGATAGGTTTGAATTCAAAAGCAAAGCAAGTATTGTTTAATTTTGTAAATCAAGTATTGGGGAAAAAAATGGTTGTTTTCGAGACTAAAGAAGAAGCTCTGGAATGGCTGGTAAAAGATGATTAACGGTAAATCCCGCTTATCGCCAGAATACGACATACAAATAACTAGGTCGTAGATGCACAAAAAAATTATAACAATTCATCACTGCTTTGTAAAACAGTAAAACGACAAGCTCTGTAATTCTGTAAACAAATTGTTGCAAAAAAATAAAAAATCTTTAATTTCGTGGCCTAATTAAAGATTCAATGTATGGAATTTAATGTCAGAGAACGTTATTTTTTATTATTTTTTTCCGCTTTACTCTTCGGACTTTCATGGCTTACCCATGGATTTACCCTCTTTTTGGCCTTTGTTCCTCTCCTATTTTTAGAAGATTATTTCTACCGGCATAAATCAGAATACAAAAGTGGCATTATGTTTCGCTTTGCTTTCCTTATTTTTGTTTTATGGCATGCTTTTATAAACTGGTGGATTGGTTATGCCAGTGTATCCGGCCTAATAATGGCTATTCTGATGAATACTACATTTTTTGCAACTATTTTTTGGTTATTTCATCTCGCCAAACGAAAAGTTGGACAAAATACAGGATATGCTATTTTTATTGTCTTCTGGTTAAGTTTTGAATACCTACACAACTACTGGGAACTTTCCTGGCCATGGATGAATCTGGGCAATTGGTTGGCACACGACATACATCTGATTCAGTGGTATGAATTTACCGGAGTACGCGGAGGTTCTTTATGGATACTACTCGTAAACTTACTTGTTTTTGCTATCATAAAACTCTATTTTACGACCAAAAACAAACGGCAAATAAATTTAGCTTCCATAGCACTTTTAGCTCTGCTATCTATTCCTACCGGATTTTCGCTTTATAGATTTTATACTTACAAAGAGGCAAAAAATCCTGTAGATATTGTTGTTATTCAGCCAAATATAGATCCCTATAACGATAAATACGATTACAAACAAAGAACCTATCAACTTAATAATATCATTGCCCTTTCGGATAGTCTAGCCGATAAGAATGTAGATTATTTTGTAGGCCCTGAAACAGCCTTTCCTCGTGGTGATTGGGAAAGTCATTTACATAGAAACGGAACCGTTTTAAGTATAAGAAAATATTTAAAAAAATATCCACAAGCGGAATATATAATTGGGCTTTCGAGCTACAAAAAGTATCCACCAACTAAAAGCAAACCAAGCCCGACAGCCGTTCCGTTACGCGGCAGTAAAGATATTTTTTACGACAGATATAATACTGCTATACAGATAGATACAACAAAGAATTTACCATTATACCACAAATCACAACTTGTGCTTGGAGTGGAAAAAATGCCTTTCTTAAACTATATTCCGGCCATAGAGAAATTAGCCATGGATTTTGGTGGCATTGTTGGCAGCCTTGGGGAGGATAAAGAACGTAAAGTATTTACAAATAAGAATAATAAAGCCAGAGTAGGCGTTATTATTTGCTATGAATCTACTTATAGCGAATTTGTTACTGAGTATGTAAAGAATGGAGCGAATCTTTTATTCATAATTACCAATGACGGTTGGTGGAAAAATACGCTCGGTCATGTACAGCATTTATATTTAGCGCAGGCCAGGGCTATCGAAACCAGACGGAGTATTGCACGCTCGGCAAATACCGGTACTTCGGCATTTGTAAACCAGCTGGGAGAACTTAGCCAAGCCACAGCATGGTGGAAACGAGATGTTATCCGACAGAAAATAAATACAAACGAGAACATAACTTTTTATGTCAGACACGGCGATTTTATCGGCCGGATTTCCAGCTTTCTATCCATATTAATGATTTTATACACCCTCATAAAATTTATCATTCCCGAAGATAAACTCAAAATATGATGGATAAATTCCGTCAAATAGTTAAACCTTCGTCTAAGGCTGCGGTTATTGAGGCGGCTAAATATCTTCTGCTTCATTCAGAACTCTTAGATTCTGTTTTGCAACTCTCTGTTTCAGCTGAGAAGGTATATTCATGGCATAGCGCATGGACTTTGAAATATATTGCTGAAAAAAAACCAGATTTTCTGACTGATACATCCAGATTTATCATAGAAAAGCTACCAAAAGTACCTTTTGAAAGTAGCTTAGCTAGCCTGTTAAAAGTGTTAGTAGAGATTAAATTTGATTTAGAAATAAATTCGCATCTCCTTGATTTTTGTCTGGATTTATTAAAATCGGATAAACGTTCTTTCATCAAATACTATGGACTGGACATTCTGGTTAAATTCGCAAATTTTTATCCAGAAATATCAGAAGAATTATATCTAAGTATTGATTTAGCGTTTCCTGTTTTTGAGACCTACTCCTTAAGAAAAAAAGCCAAAAAAATCATGATGTCTTTACAGTCAGCTAAGAAATAGTTATCTCTGTTCCAAAGTCGTATTAACTATGTTCACAAAAGACTTAAAATATCAAAATACGACTAATACTTTGCAAGCTACTCATAATATGACCTTTACTAATCTTTATTTTTCAGAACAATGCGATAAACTTTAGGCCATTTTTTACCCGTCAACCAAATTCGCTTAGTTTTTTTATCATAAGCAATGCCATTAAGAACATCTGTATCAGCTTGGCGTAGTTTGGGATTTAACAGACCGGTTAAATCTACATATGCATCTATTTTGCCTGTTTCAGGCTCAATAATCGCAATTTTATTCGTCATGTAAATATTAGCCCAAATCTTACCCTCGATATATTCCAACTCATTTAATTTTGTTACAGGGCTATGATTGTCATACACCTCCAGGCTTTTAACAATAGAGAAGTCTTGCGGATTTAAAAAGTATAGATAATTGGTACCATCGCTCATAATCAGAAAGGTGGAATCTGTTGTAATACCCCAGCCTTCAGTAGAATAATTAAATTGCTCCAGAAGTTTAAAATTATCCTTCTCATATACATATCCCAAACGCGACTGCCAGCTCAATTGGATAATTTTGTTATGAAAAGCAGTGATTCCCTCTCCAAAAATAGAAGCAGGAATGGCAAAACTGGAAATTACTTCGCCAGTTTTAGGAATTACCTTGCGTAGAGTAGATTCCCCCTTCAGACCCGTGGCTTCGTAGAAAAAATTGTTTTCAAAATAAAAGCCCTGTGTATAGGCACTCCTATCGTGAGGTAATTCTTCTATTACCCTGTACGAAAACATTTTAGGTTTAATGTCGGAATAAAGAATACAAGTACTTGAACTCAGAGAATAAGCTCCTTTATAATAAGCATTTGCCTGAATATATTGGGTTCCAGCATGTGCTGTATCTGTATGCCAGACAAAGAAAGTGTCAGATGTTTTGCATATATATACTTTATCATTATTTACAAAAAAGAAAATAGAATCCGGCTGAACTTTATTTTTTAATTTTAACCAAATAATAAGTGAATCGCCAATATTGGCTTTCATACTACTTACTTTCAAACTCATCTTAGGCATCACCACTTCGGTTTCGGCAGAAGTTTTTTTCGTAACTTGCTTCTCCTCGCTTGTTGAATGGCACGCTTGTAGAAGCCATACAAAAGCTAAACTTAGAATAAATATTTTTTTCATTTGGGTGTGTAGATTTTACAAAATTAATCTATATCTTTAGGTCTTAATATAACTCTTAATTCACCTGAATCAGGTTTTATACTCTTCCAACTCTCAATTTCAAAAGAGAGATAAGCTGCGGATGCCGTGGGCATAATACTTGTGTGTTCCTTATTCTTAGTCAGGAAGTAAATAATATCTTCGATATTTGGATTGTGTCCGATAATGAGCACACGTTCCAAATCATCGTCTAATTGCTCAATAAAATTGTAATAATCATCCTTAAAACCAAAATAAAAGCGAGGCTCATAAGTAATCTCGCGTAAAGATATTCCGAGCTTTTTAGCAACCAATTTGGATGTTTTGCGGGCACGCACAGCTGAGCTGGAAAAAATTTTATCGGGCACTATTTCTCGCTTAATAAATTCTTCGGCCATTCGGGAGGCGGCTTTTTGACCTCTGGCATTCAAAGGGCGCTGAATATCTTTCAGGGAACTATCCTCCCAGTCGGATTTGGCATGACGCATGATAATTAATTCTTTCATTTTCCTTGATTTAAACATTAAATCGAATATTTAACAAATCGCCATCTTCCACTTCATAATTTTTCCCTTCAACATATAATTTTCCGGCAGATTTAACAGCTTGCTCCGAACCAAATTCTATAAAATCATTATATTTTATTACTTCGGCACGGATAAACCCTCGCTCTAAATCGCTGTGAATTACACCGGCAGCTTCAGGTGCTTTGGCACCTTTGCGTACAGTCCATGCGCGGTTTTCTTTTGGCCCGACTGTAAAAAAAGTTTGCAAATTAAGCAGGCTATATGCCGAGCGCAATAATTTATCCACTCCGGGTTCTGTAAGACCGGCATCCTCTAAAAAAACTTTCCGGTCTTCCCTATCCTCAAGTTCAGCAATTTCAGACTCTAACTGAGCGGCAATAATCAGAATCTCGGCCTCTTGACCCTTAAGAGACTCCTCAATGGCCTGAGTATATTTATTACCTGTAATTGCCGATGCATCATCCACATTGCAACCCAGGGCAGGGTGATTTGAGGGATGTGCAACTTTTTGGCGATCCTGTTGAGGA
>CAYQXT010000214.1:0-6997 GCA_964421365.1 uncultured Bacteroidaceae bacterium | reverse complement strand
ATAAGCGGAAAGCCCGCTCGTGCGCCCCCTACATAATTACGAATGCTGTTCTATAAGTACTATTCTGTAACTCCTGATTTCTAAATCCCGATTTCTAAATCCCGATCAACGATCTATCTACCATTAATTCAGAAGTATAAGTACCTATACTAAACATCTCTGGGGTTAATGTGTCAATCTGTAAGCATTTATTCCCAAACCGATTCCGCTTCCTACTACCGAGCCAATGATTGTATAAATAAATCGTTTCTTTACTGCTTTATCTCGAAAACCTTTGATATAAAAATCTGGATACGCAGAATCTGAGGGTACATTCATTATTTTAACTTTATGTTTGATAAATACTTGCGTCCCCACATAAGTTAATGGAATAAGAGTACTATAAAAAGCAGTTATTCCCAGATAAGGAAAGCTAACCGTACTCCCTAAACCAACAACAAAACCACTTGTCCCTGCCAGATAGGGTTTATAATTAGAATGAGCATATTGCTCCCCCTTAATAAAAGAACGCATCTCTTTTATCCCTATTTCTTGGCTTAATTTATCGGGCTGATAAACAATCTTTTCTACGCCGGTACTATTAGAAATGGAGTAAACAAAATCTTTCTCAACCCATCTTGATTTATTTTTTTTATTCAGATAATTATAGACTTTCAAACTATCTTTGTATTCTATCTTTTTACTCTTTATCACGCTCCCATCTAATAACAAAAGCGTATTTTGAGCTCCAACTTTTATTGTTAATAAAACTAAAATCAAGAGTAGTATCAACTTTCTATTTTTCATAAATGATTCAATTTAAAGTTCTAATTTACTAAATATACGCTATTTTTTTATAGAAGTTCTGTAAAAACACTAAAAATATACAAGGAAATTAATTTCTTTGCCCAATTCGCAGGATAAAGATTTGCCAGTTCGAGCCCGGTTATCAGTAGGCATAAGTATGAAATAAACGAATAATCCATCCTTTGGTTTTATCAAATACAAAAAAAAGTTCACATTTCGTTAACAAATAAAAAGAAAATTTTATATTTTTGCCTGATAAATATCATTTTTATTTCCATAAAATTAACTTCATGATAATAGAGAAACCGGATAATCTTGTAGAACATTTTGAAATTGCTTGCCAAAAATTTAAAAATAATAAGTTATTTGGGACAAAGAACATTCAAACAGGAAATTATGAATGGGTAAGTTACGGAGATGTACATACGCGAGTTTCGAATTTAAGAAGTGGTTTAGCTTCTTTAAACATTGAACCGCAAGATGCTATTGGAATTATTGCTAATAATAGAACAGAATGGGCAGTAGCGGCTTTTAGCACTTATGGTCTAAAGGCCAAATTTATCCCAATGTATGAGAATGAAACGATACGTACTTGGGAATACATCATTCAGGATGCAGAAATTAAAGTTTTATTTGTTTCAAATAAAGACATTTTTAATAAAATTAAAGAATTACAAAACAAAATTGAAACACTTCAACATATTTTTATCATCGAAGACCAAAGCGAGCAATCAATGGCTCAACTTGAATCCGAAGGGAAGAAAAATCCTGTCGCTTTTAAAATTCCTGCATCAAACGAAATAGCCGGAATAATCTACACCTCAGGCACTACGGGTGATCCCAAAGGAGTAGTGCTTTCGCATGGCAACTTTACATCCAATGCCAGAGCCGGATTTCATCGTTACTCCATGCTTAATGAGAACTCTAAAAGTTTATCCATCCTTCCATGGGCGCATAGCTACGGGCAGGTGGCTGAATTATACAACTGGTTTTTCTTTGGTGGTTCTATTGGCTTTATGCAAAGTGTAGAAACACTTGCCGAAGATTTAATAAAGGTTAAACCTACTTTTTTGATAGCTGTTCCGCGAGTGTTTAATAAAATATATGATGGTATAATTGCTAAAATGGAAGAAACAGGAGGAGTAGCCAAAAAATTATTTTATATGGGTATTAATGCCGCAAAAAAAGATCGCATAGAAAAAGGACAATCAACCCCAATAAACAAGTTAAAATTAAACTTTGCAAGAAAAGTTGTATTTAGCAAAATTCAGAAAAAATTTGGAGGTGATTTACAGGCATCAATTACGGCAAGTGCCAAAATGAACAACGATATTTCCAATTTTTTCACTGATATCGGATTGCCTATATATGATTGCTACGGCCTGAGTGAGACCTCTCCAGCCGTTACAATGAGTAGTCCCGACTATCACCGGGCAGGAAGTGTAGGAAAAGCATTGGAATATATCCAAATTCGTACTGATAAATCCATGTTATCGGACAACAGTGAAGATGGTGAGATTCAAATTTATGGTCCAAATCTAATGCAGGAGTATTTTAATAAGCCTGGGGCTACAGCTAAAGTTTTCACAGAGGATGGTTGGCTAAAAACCGGCGATAGAGGTCGCTTAGATGAAGACGGATACCTGTATGTTACAGGAAGAATTAAAGAACAGTTTAAATTACAAAATGGAAAATATGTTTTCCCGGCGGCCATAGAAGAAGATATCCGCCTGCTGCCCTATATCGAAAATGCAATGATATATGGTGATGGGAAACCCTTCAATACTTGTATTGTTATTCCTAACTGCGAAATATTAAAATCAACGGCTAAAAAATTACAAATAGAAACAAATGTGCAAGAACTTTTAGAGGCTCCTATTGTTAAAAATTTTATAAGTTCTCAGATAAAGGAAAGCCTAAATAAAAAATACGGTCATTATGAGATACCTAAAAAATTTATTTTCAGTCATGAAAATTTCACCATTGAAAATGGAATGCTCACTCAAACCCTTAAACTAAAACGTCGTATTGTACTCAAAAAATATCAGAAGGAACTTGAGGCCTTATACAAATAATAATTCTTTGCTTAAGCAAGGAATTATTATTAAACTCGAAGAAAAGTATAAGTTACTTAAATTGAGAACTGTATAGAGTATAGGACACTCCTATTCCGACAAGTGTTCCTATTAGATTAAGGACAAATCGTTTACGTCTAGCTCTTAGCCTGAATCCTTTTTTATAGATTTCTGGATATTGTAATTGATTTTCTATGGGAATTTTTTTAGAGGACAAGGGTAAAAACAGAATAGTCTGTGATATCGAAAGAGGGATAAGGGTGGAGTAAAACATACTTAATCCGGCCCGATAAGGAAGCATTATTCCAACGATACCCATACTGGCTCCTATCAGCATGGAAAAATAAGGCTTATATTTTCGTTTTGCTTGCAGTTGCCCAGCAATAAGGCATCGCATTTCTTGTGGGCTGTATTTCAGAATGCTATCTGGACGATAAAGGATTTTTTCGGTATCATTGGGCTCTTTAATCGAAAAAATAAATTCAGATTCAACAGATCTCATTCTTCCCTTAGCATTTTTATAATAAAAAAGGCTATCTGATTTTTCGTATTTAAGCCAATCTGTTGATATTTGCTCACCGTTGAGTAATAATAATTTAACCTGTGCTGTACACTCTACACTATTCAATAAAATAAAAAAAATTATGAACAATAAATATTTCATTACTTATATTTGAACTTAATATAAAAAATTCAGCTTTTCTTACTAGACTCACTTAGTCGAGGTATAATTATATTCTATGCTCTGACATTTTGCATTATTCTTATTTGCCGACCAAGCAAAAGTATTCACTATTTACGATTAACTACTTATAAGCCGGACAATAAGTATTATCCATGGAAATATCTTTTTTTGAACACCCAAAAACGAAATTAATGCCCAAACGAAAATTCATTGTCCGCGCAGAATAAGGCAAGAACAAAGGTAAGGAATTTAAGCGAAAATAATTAATTGGAATTTTCTCACTAAAAAAATGAAATTGCACGACTCTAAATTTAGTGATTATACCAAGACCAAAATTATCAAGCCTCCGATTTACATAGCTTGTATTTAATTGTAGTGCCAGAAAGGAAGTCAATTTATAGGTACTAGAGAGTGAAGTACTGACAACGAACTGTTTATAATCATAGACTAGTTCAACAGAAGAAGCCATGTTTAGTTTTGGTAAAAGTTTATATCGGATGCCAAAAAATAAGTCAAGGGGTAATAGACTGAAATAAGGATGCGTCTGTGGAGTAAACTTTAATATTTGCTTTACCGAGTCTTTCAAATTAGCCTTTATATTGGCCGAACCGGTATTTCCTGATAAATAATTTCGCAAATTGATACCCGTAAATAAAACGGAACGCTTAGATTCCAAATTTTGTACCTGACTAGCCCAAAAAATGGTTCCTATATTTAACAAACTTCCTGCCATGGTTAGTTTTTGTTGCCGATAAACAAATCCAAAATCAAGGCTCACTCCATGATTATTATTAAGCAGAAAATCGTGCAAAGGATTACTTGGAGCAAATTTCCAGTCGCTGATTCTGCCGGCAGAATCGAAAGAGAGCTGCAAAGGCATAGCAGCATTAAGTACATAATTGGGGTTAATTGTAATTCCTACTGGCTGTATTTCTGTTTTAACGTCAATATTCGATTTCTTGGCGTGAATATTAGCTGCTCCTTGCAGATAACTAAGCCGAAGACCATACTGCCAATGCTCATCTATTTTCTCTGAAATAGCTACACTAATAGTAGTATAAGCCAATAAATCCGGTCTGGTACCGTTCAGATTAAAATTCAGGCTCTGGTTTTGGTCAAAACTCCAATTTCCTGCAGGAAGAGCCAACAAATCTTTGGAATAATAAAATCCGGCATCAACTACCGATTTAAGCGTAAAACTATAATAGCGTTTTTTTTTACGGAAGCCAAAATCAATCCAGACCAATTCTGTTTTCGCTTTTAAATAGTTACTCCTTTTCGCTTTGGGATAAAGATTGACATAATCAAAAACGATAGAATCCTGAAAACGTCCTTTACCATTTCTCAGTATTTCGTTATAGGCAAATGAACTATTAAAAGCAAAGCTTAGAGAAGATAATGCCGGCATTCCAAAATATTTATTACAAGGTATTTGCACTGCAGGGTTTAAACTAATACTTTGGGGCAAAGTATGCTCCATAAATAATGCTTTATTCTGCGAATAACTGCTGAAAACAGTAAATATAAATACTATAAAAAAGATATTCCTCATTTTAATTACGAATTACTAATGAATAATTACTAATCGCCGGGAACGTACAATTATTAATTCAATTTTCAGCCTATTTATCACCTTCTATCCCAAATCCTAATTACCAATCTCAGCAGCAACACCTAATTGTAAAGACATATAATACTCACCAAAAAATTTCCACGAAACAGGTGGGCTATTGTCGTAATCAATAGTTCTCAAGCGACTTTTCATTATGATATAACTGGTATTTTCTATATTCTGAACACTTTCTTTGTTTAAATAAGCTTTTATAGGCTCTAATTCGTTGGCCAAAATTTTTCCATCGCCATCAGTTTTACTACTTGAGGCTATCAATTGCTCTATATCAAATAATGAATCTAATATAGCATTATTTTTATCAAAAAAATAAATCTGAGTATAAGCATCTACCGGAAAGCGATTGGTGAAATTCAGGACAAAGAGTAAACGTTCTATTTGGCTGTAATCATCAGGGTAAAAATCCTTTAATACAAAAGATAAAGTGTCCTGCATGACCAAATTATTGGTATATCCCCACACCGGAATGGCAAATTGCAGATTCAGATTTAAGCAGTCTGATTTATGCAAAAAATTATAGGCTGTTTTTCCTTCGGGATTTATTTTTCCCTGAAGCTGTGCGTGAATCTCTGTAGCATAATTATCGGTAAAAAGTTGTAAGCCCGAAATATCAATACTTGTACTGTCTTTCACAAAACTTCCTTCCTGCAAAAGAGATGGATAGGCAATTTCGGCTGGATTTTGAGCCGTAAGTTCATCACTAAGAACAATTTGTCGTGTGGTTTTATCGGCTGTGATGGCAGAAATATTACTTAAATAAAAAGAAAGAGGAAACCCCATTGAATTATCCGAAAAGAAATTTAAAGAAGCATGCTCAAAATGGAAACTTCCCGAAAAGTTGGAATGATAAAAATCAAAAAAAGTCTTTGCTTCTGGTAAATTAACAGCCATCTGCCCCAAGTAACCATATAAAGCCGTATAATCTATTGAATTAAAATTTAGTTTTAAACTAAAAATAGAAGAATTAGCCGAAATAATTCCGGCAGAAGGCAAAAGCACCAACCGGGCAACAAGCGGAACACGGTTTTTGGCCAAAGCATTATTTCCCAGCGAAATACTAATATCTTTAAAATCCGAAAAGTTATTATTACTATTAATAATAAGAGACTTGCTATATTTTTTTTGGTGAAAAGTAAAACTTAAGAAAATAAGAGAAAAACGAGCATTTAAAGCATAAGAGGAAGTTAATTCGGCCACTAATTGCATATTCAGCAAACGAATAGAATCGAGTTCCTCTCCAGCTGTTCCATTAGAAAAGCCCCAATCGACATAAAATGTATCGCTAAGTACCAAACTATCAGAGATAGCTGATAAATCTATATCTTTACTGCTTTTAAGACTATAAGTCGCACTTTTATCGGCAAACTGAATCAACGAATCAGCTTTTAGTGTATCAAAAGGTAATGTATATTTCAACCAAAATAATCCGGCGCTATCCTTTGTTAAGGTGCCATTTTTGAGCTGCTCTGCAAAAATATTTTCTAAGCTTGAACTTAAAAAGCCCACAGGCACAATAGCACTCACCGGATTATCCGACTTCCGATTAATCAATGAAGTATCTAATTTGTCCTTGACACAGGCCGAAAACATCACAGAAAGCACCAACAGAAAAGTTATTTTTAGTCTATTTTTCAAAATATAATTTTCAATAATTATCTACTTAACGCAAGAAATCAGTTGTTAATTGTCGGTAAAAATGATGAACTAAAGTTTCGCAGGAGATAAAGTACTTTTTCTGTGCTCATTAGAAAATAAATTTAGAATACAAATCATTGTTGTCCGATAAAACTCGGAATTAGTAAAAAATTGTATTTAAGTGTT
>CAYQXT010000213.1:0-7009 GCA_964421365.1 uncultured Bacteroidaceae bacterium | reverse complement strand
ACAAATGGAATTATTTGACAGCAATTACAAAACGACAAATAAAAACACTTATTTAATAGGAACATAAAAGAGCAAATACAGATGTTGCAGTGAAGAAAATACTCTGCGAAACTCTACAGTAAAACATAAAAAAACATTAAAAAAAGCCTTTTTTCGCAAAAAAAAATAGTACTTTTGTAAAAAAGCAAGAGAATGGCAAGGGAAAAGCATATTCGTTTTGATTGGGCAATAAAGCGTCTTTTACGACAAAAAGCCAATTTTGATATACTCGAAGGTTTTTTAAGCGAATTATTACGCTTTGACGTAAAAATAAAAGAAATTCTTGAAAGCGAAGGAAATCAAAAAAACCTTGATGATAAATACAATCGGGTAGATTTACTGGCCATGAACGACAAAGACGAGTTGATCTTAATAGAAGTACAAAACGAACGAGAATATGATTTTATTCACCGAATGAACTACGGACAGGCTAAATTAATTACCGAATATATCCATTCTGGCGAAAGCTACGATAAAATTAAAAAAGTATATTCTATAAACATTGTATATTTTGGTTTAGGACAAGGAAAAGATTACGTTTATGTAGGAACGACTAATTTTAAAGGCTTGCATCACAACGATATTTTGCAACTTAACGAAAAACAAAAAGAACTTTATTCGGTAAAAGAAGTTTCCGATATTTTTGCCACTTACTACTTGCTCAAAGTAAATGATTTTGACGATGTAGCCAAAGATACGCTTGATGAATGGATTTATTTTTTAAAAAACAGTGAAATACGCGAAGAATTTAAAGCCAAAGGCCTACAAGAAGCCAACGAAAAACTACGGATAGACAATTTGGAGGGCGAAGAAAAAATCGCCTACGAGCTTTATCTCAAATACCAGCGTATTCGTCAAAACGAATTAGATACCGCCATTTTTGACAAAACTGAAGGGCTATTACAAGAAATAGAACAAGCAAAGCTGAAAGCTGAACAAGAACGAAAAGAAAAGGAAGAAGCAAAGCAGAAAGAGCAAGAAGCCAAACAAGAAGCTGAACAAGAACGAAAAGAAAAGGAAGAAGCAAAGCAGAAAGAGCAAGAAGCCAAACAAGAAGCCGAACAAGAGCGTAAAGAAAAGCAAGAAGCAAAGCAGAAAGAGCAAGAAGCCAAACAAGAAGCCGAACAAGAACGAAAAGAAAAGCAAGAAGCAAAAATCAAATTTGCAAAAAAAATGCTGAAATATGGTGAAAGTATGGAGGAAATTAGCGAAGAAACCGGATTAAGTAAGGCAGAGATAGAAAAGATAAAAGCTGATTTTGATTTGTAATTTTGTTTTCAAAAAGATTTACTGAAAGTAATATTTTTGCTGAAAGCGGCAGCAATCTCAGATTTGCCGAAGATCAAAGCGGAAAAATTTTGTTTTATGTTTTCACGGCGCGGCAATATATGGGAGCAGCTAACATTTGTCTGTTATACGATAAAGCGAATAATCTGATAAGCGAATAATCTGATAAGCGGATAAGCGGATGTGAAAACATAAAGTGCTGTTTAAGAGTGATTTGTTGTGCAGAGAATTCATTTGCAACAGCCACAGTTACCTACTCTTTACCGCCGACAACAACTCTATTTACACGCACTGCATTGCTTTTACGGCCGAAAAATCTCTAGGCAAGCTAGTGGATAGCAACCAAAAGCTCAATCACACAGCCCACGCTTTCACCGGCGATAAACTGCTGCTTTATACCCTCTACGGCAGTCTTGATGTGCTCGGCCACAGATATCAAGCTTAAGTGTTAATTTATCCGCTGAATAAGGATCTTGAGCCGAAAAGCGCCCAGAAATAGTGTCTTGTGGCACAGGATGGCCAAAGCAACAGTTGCGCCACTTTCTCTGTCACCGGTAGTAAGATCTACGATGCTTACAGCAACAGCATCGGGCAGGGCACGGCAAGTATAGAGGTGGGCACAGGTGCTTTTAGTTTAGTAAGCAAGCTCAACGGCACACTCTTTACTGCCGCCATAAGCAGCTATTTGAGTATAGAAAATGAGCGAAATTTCTATGCAATAAGCGATACGGTAATTGTATCTTTGCCACAGGTTTATGCGCTCAATGCTTTAGTTAATAGGCAGCCTTTGCGTATGGGTAAACCCCAAAACATCCACTATGCCACACGCTATGTAGGCCAAAAATCCTACGAACTCAAGAATCATTTGGGCAATTTACGGTTAGGGTGAGCGACTTGCTATCTTCCGGTTTCACATAAGTGCAGAGTAGTAATGCCTATTATCCTTTTGGGATGCTCATGCCACGGAAAGGCTTGGCAAGTGAGGATTACCGCTGGAGATTTCAATTGTTTTTCTTGAAAATGACAAAAAATTAGGGATTAATTTTAAAGAGCCTGCTCATAAATTGAGAAAGAGAATTACTATTTCCAACAGGACAAAATAAGAGTCAAGAAAAATCAGGATGAGTTAGAATCCCAAATCAGAATTAAAACTTATCGGGCACAAAAGTCTGTTCTTCTATAGGCGGCCGAATATAGCCTTTGGTATCGTGGCGTGGTGGCAGCTCGATAGGTGGAGGTGTCAAATCTTTATAGGGTATCTTACTTAGTAAATGAGAGATACAATTTAATCTGGCTCGTTTTTTATCGTCAGCTTTCACTACATACCAAGGCGATATTTTTGTATCTGTATAAGCAAACATTTCATCTTTAGCTTTTGAATATTCTATCCATCGAGCTCTTGATTTTAAGTCCATTGGGCTTAATTTCCAACGCTTTGTCTGGTCGTGTAGCCTACCCTGAAAACGGACTTCCTGCTCTTCTTCGCTCACCGAAAACCAGTATTTTATCAGAATAATTCCACTACGTATCAGCATCCGCTCAAAATAAGGGCAAGTTCTCAGGAACTCCCAATATTCTTGGTCGGTACAGAAATTCATTACTCGCTCTACCCCTGCACGATTGTACCAGCTACGGTCGAACAAGACAATCTCGCCGGCAGCCGGCAAATGAGGGGCATAACGTTGAAAATACCATTGTGTTTTCTCTTTTTCGGTAGGTACGCCCAAGGCAACTACGCGACAGACACGAGGATTAAGTTTTTCAGTGATACGCTTTATTGTTCCGCCCTTCCCGGCGGCATCTCGCCCTTCAAAAAGGACAACCACTTTTAAACCCTTAGATTTCACCCATTCTTGCAATTTTACCAGCTCAATTTGCATTTTGGCCAGTTCAGCTTCGTAAAATTTTGTTTTTAACTTTCCTTTTTTGTTCAAATGCGATGTTTCATCCTTTTGTTTATCTTTTCTCTCTTCATGCTTACTCATAATTATCTTTTTCCTTAAAAATAAGACTTAATTATCAAAAAGTCAAGTTTTATCCTTTTTTTTTAATAATTTTAGCCCAAAAGTAAAAGAAAACTTTCTTTTTGAATGGATGAGTCCGGAATAAAAAAACTTAGCAAGTTTATTTTAGCCAAAACTACGAAACTTGCGAAGTCTATTCTTTCAAAAAAATATTTTCAGACTGGATTCATAGATGTTTTAAAACTATATTACTCATTAAAACACAGAGAGAGATGAAATTAACTTTTTACGGGCACATCTGCTTTGAAATTGAAATTAAAGGACAAAAGATTTTGTTTGACCCATATATTTCGGCCAACGCATTGGCTAAAGATGTGGATATAAAAACAATAAATCCGGATTTTATTTTTCTTTCTCATGGCCATTCTGACCATATAGGTGATACCGAAGAAATAGTCAAACAAAGCAATGCCCAAATTGTGGCTATTTATGAAGTAGCTAATTGGTTATCAAATAGTGGAATTAAAAATATCATACCTATGAATATTGGCGGGAAGTTAAAATTATCTTTTGCTGAAATACGTATGGTGTCTGCGCTACACTCTTCGAGTATGCCCGATGGCTCTTACGGTGGTAATCCTGCGGGTTTTGTTATTAAAACCAGCGACAAAAGTTTCTATTTTGCCGGCGATACAGCTTTGAGCTATGAAATGAAACTTATAGGCGAATTATATCAAATTGATTTTGCCATTCTACCCATTGGCGGGCATTTTACTATGGACACTGATGATGCCGTCAGAGCCGCAAATTTTGTTGGTACACAAAAAGTTATCGCAGCTCATTACGATACTTTCCCGCCCATAAAAATTAATCTACAAAAAAGTATCGAAATTTTTCAAAAAAATAATATAGATTTACAATTTTTAACTATCTCACAAACTATAGAATTATGACAAAAATAGAATTGGCACAACATCTAATCGACTTTATCCATCAGAGTCCCAGTCCTTTTCATGCTGTTGAGAATACGGCTATTGCTTTGAAAAATGCCGGCTTTACGGCCTTGGATATGTCTGAAACCTGGGAATTGCAAGCCGGAGGGCAATATTTTGCCAGCTATAATCATTCGGCCATTTTTGCCTTTCAAATAGGTACGATGGCTCCTTCGCAAACCGGCTTTAAAATTATTGCCGCTCATACCGACTCTCCTACGATTAAAATAAAACCAAAGCCCGAAATTTATCCCAATAGGAAAGATATTACCTTAAACACAGAAACTTATGGAGGCGGAATTTGGATGACGTGGCTCGACAGGCCTCTTTCTATTGCCGGAAGAGTTTTTACTAAATCAGATAGTATTTTACAACCTAAAGAATTGTTAGTTAATGTAAACAGACCGATTGTACAAATTCCAAATTTGGCTATCCACCTAAACAGAGAGATTAACAATGGGTTGAAAATTAACCCACAAAAGCATTTATTACCTCTTTTTGCGCAATATGGTACCGTATCTGGCGAAAATGAATTATTACGACTCATAGCCGATGATTTAGATATTCATCCTTCCGAAATATTGGATTTTGAGCTTAATTTTTATGAAACGCAAAAAGGGACTATTCTTGGTGCCAACGAAGAATTTATATCTTCAGGTCGTTTGGATAATCTGGCCATGGTTCATGCTGGTTTGATGAGCTTTCTGAATGTTAACGAAGAAGAAAGTTCTAAAGTTCTTGCCTTTTTTGATAACGAAGAAATAGGAAGCGGCACCAAGCAAGGCGCACATTCACCTATTCTCCGCATTATTTTAGAGCGAATAAATGCAGCTCTGAATCATTCGCAAGAAGACTATTACCGTGCCTTGGCCAAAAGCTTTATGATTTCTGCCGACCAAGCTCATGCTTTGCATCCAAATATGCCTGAGCTGTACGACCCCGTTAATCATCCGGTGATGAACGAGGGCCCGGTAATTAAAATAAATGCAAACCAAAAATATACTACAGATGCTCAGAGTGGTGCCGTTTTTGAAGCTATTTGCCGACAGGCAGAAGTCCCGGTTCAGCGTTTTGTAAACCGCTCGGACACGAAAGGCGGCAGCACTTTAGGAAGTATTGCCACTATGCAAATGCCCATAAAATCGGTAGATGTAGGTAATCCGATGCTGGCCATGCACTCCATCCGCGAACTGGCCGGTGTAGATGACCATCTGTACATGGTACGCATTTTTAATACTTTCTGGGAGGAATAGAAAATAATTGTGAATTGTTAATGTAGTATGTCGAAAGAAAATAGCTTGTTTGATAGTGTATTTCTTTTACTAAGGTTAAATACGAATTTGTCCACTTTATCCTCTGCCTTAAATACATTTTCTTCAATTAAAGTAACTTTAAAAAATAAAAAACAGTGAGAATATTCTTACTGTTTTTACTTAATTTTTTCGTCATGACTGCATTTTCATAAACCGGAAGTGTAAAGGGAAAGCTAATTTATAAAATAACCAATGAGCCTTCGCCTTTTGCTAATATCATCGTTAGGGATACAAATACAGGTTCCACTTCAAATATGGATGGTGATTTTATTATCACAGGAATTGCGCCCGGTTACATAAAGTTAAGGGTTTCTTTTATCAGTTTTAGGCTTAAGCTTTCCGAAGACATACTGATTAGAAGTAATAATGTGCCCTATATTGAAATAAAACTCGAAGAGAATCAACAATCAATGGAATTATACGATTGGAGGCGTTTACAAACACTTTATGAAAAACGGTTCACAAAGCTTTGTGTTGAGTAGAAATATGCTAAATACAACTATATAAATATCCGGATAACGATGAGACAAAAGTCAAAAGTTTGGATTATCTTTCTACCGAAGCCGAAAATAAATTCCGCTATGAACTGATTTTTAGAAAATCCGGTCTCAAATATAGTTTTAGCAGTAATTTGGAGTATACCGATTATACGAATCAAACTTCGCAGCAAGTGTTTTTAAATGATTCTTTGATTATTCTCAGCAAGCTGCATACACAATTCTTGGTTTTAGGAATAATAACGGAAAACTTGTAAATAAAAATTCTGCTAAATATATTGGTTTAAATCAATATAATTTGGGATTTGAGCATAAATTCATCAATAAAATTTTATTCTCAGTGGAAGGATTTTTTAAAGATTATTTTCAATATCCTATTGATTTAATTACCGGTATCAGCCTGGTAAATCAAGGGGTTGGTGGTTATGCTATTTCAGGGGCTTCTCCTGTTGAATTTTCAGGGAAAAGTCAAAAAACTTGATTATTAATCAGCAAAGGATTATAAAGAAGAAGTTGTAATGTAATTAATAAATATTTTATAAGAATTTTGTTTTTATATCAAAAGTGCTTAGATGTTAATAGCTTAGTTACACTATGGAGAAAAACACTTTTGTGAAAAAGAGAGACGTATCTGACGGAATTTCTTTTTTGCCAATTTTTTGCTGGCTCGAAGTTGAATATTTTGACCAACTATTCTTCAAAACCATGTAAAACTTCTGAACAACAGAAATTTGTAAACTTAGATCAATAAACACTGGATAGTTTACCTTTTACTTTCTAAAAATGACGCTTGAAGGTGGACTGTCGCCCACGCTTCAAGGTCTTCTGACTTTTCACTTTTCACTTTTCACTCATCACTCTTCACTCTCAGCTTATTTCTTTGAGCCTCTAATTGTGCAATAAGTTGTTTAACCCCC
>CAYQXT010000212.1:0-7022 GCA_964421365.1 uncultured Bacteroidaceae bacterium | reverse complement strand
CCTCAGCCCACAAAACATCGGTATCCTGAAAAAACCCTGCTTTAGATTTCCTTTAGATTCATTTACTATACTTGCAGCCTAAATTATACTCAACCATTTCTAAAATTTGTAAATGATTTCTGATAACTTACTTATGTTCTAAAATAAACAAAAGTAAGCATACAAAATGCGGTACCGGCACGGTATAATATGAAAAAATTATTCGTACTTATTCATGTAATTCATGGACAAAATTAACCATAAATGAAAAAAATAATTTTTACTCTCTTATTTTTAGTATATCTAAGCAGTATTTTTGCCCAAAACACTTTTACTGCTCACGTAAAAGACGAAAAGACAAAAAAAGCTTTGGCATATACCAATGTCGCCATAAAAGATACAAATATTGGCGCCAGTGCTGATAGCAGTGGAAAAGTAATCATAAAAAATATTCACAACGGAAAACAGACCCTTATTTTTTCGTATGTAGGCTATCGCCACAAAGAAAAGACATTCCTCTTTCCACTTAAAACCACAGCGCCAATAATCATCTATCTCGAACAAAGCGAACAATTAAAAGTGGTTACAGTTACTTATACCCGCACATACAGCCGGATAGAAAATATCCCCACACGTGTGGAAGTGCTCGGAAACGAAGAAGTGGTAGAAGAGACAGGCATTAATCCCGGCAATATTTCCAAACTTCTCGGCGAAACATCAGGTATTTTTGTACAACATACTTCGGCCGTTTCCGGCAATGTAAGCTTTCGTATTCAAGGTCTGCCAGGTAAATATACCCAATTGCTTAAAGACGGATTTCCAACTTATGGCGGCTTTGCTTCCGGTCTGAGTTTATTACAAATTCCACCGCTGGATTTAAAGCAAGTGGAAATAATAAAAGGCTCTGCCTCTACCCTATACGGAGGGGATGCCATTGCCGGAATTATAGATTTGGTTGCTAAAGAACCTACCGACAAACAGCAATTTTCTATCCTATTAAACCAAACCGACAAAGGTGGAAGGGATTTAAGTTCCTACTATTCTGGCAAGAATAAAAATCTGGGCTTTACTCTTTTAACCGGCTTTAACAACCAAAAAGCCAAAGACATTAACGGAAATAATTTTACCGATATTCCACAATACGACCGTGCCGTAGTCAATCCACGTATTTTCTGGACAATAAACAGCAAAAATAAACTGACAGTAGGCTTAAATGCCAGTTATGAAAACCGTCTGGGCGGTGATATTTATGTCCTGCAAAACGATACCGCCAACCAGCATAATTTTCACGAAAACAACCAGACAAAATACCTTTCAGCAAATCTGAAATTTGTGCATCATTTTAATAAAAAAGATAATCTGAGCCTGCGCATCAACCAAAATAATTTTCAAAGAAAGCTAAAAACCAATACAAACTATTTTCAGGGAACGCAAAATACCCTTTTTTCTGAAATATCCTATCTCAAAAGCACCGAAAAGTACAATTGGGTAAGTGGATTAAATTTTTATTCCGATATTTTCAATCAAAGCTCAAAAAACAGCTTTTTGCTGAATTATTCTGAACAAACTATCGGTATTTTTACGCAGGATACATGGAAAACAAGCAAAAAACTGAGTATCGAACCCGGATTTCGTTACGATTACAGCCTGAAATACGGTTCTTTTGCTTTACCACGTTTGGCAGTGATGTACAAAATTTCCAAGCAATTTTCCAGCCGCTTAAGCGGAGGCTTGGGCTACAAAGTTCCCACACCCTTCACCGACGAAGCTGAGCGCACCCGATACCAAAACATCCATTTTAACACAAAATTACAAACCGAAAAATCAGCAAGCATAAATTTAGATTTTACGCTAAAAACACCGCTTTTTGATGCACTTTTTCTGGTTGCAAACCAAGCCTTTTTTGCCGTGCAGATCCAAAACCCGATTATAGCCAATTTCGACTCTTTGCTAAACCAAACAGTCTATTTTCAAAATGCAGACGGAATACTCCTTAACAAAGGGATGAACACCAATATACGCCTCTCGCTTGATGAACTGATTTTATATGTGGACTATACCTATTTAAATGCCCGAAAGCAGTACAACAGCAACAAAATACTAGAATTAACGCCCCAAAACCGCCTGACCATCACTTTAGCCTACGAAGACGAAAAAAAAGGCTGGAAAATAGGTTTAGAAGCCTTCTATTTTGGTAATCAATACCTCGAAGAAGGAACAAAAACGCCTGATTATTGGCTTTTGGGTGCTTCAGCACAAAAAACAATCGGACATTTTACGCTGGCAGTAAATATAGAGAATATTTTAGACATTCGTCAGACCAGATATGAAAAAATCTATACCGGAAATATTGCCAATCCAAATTTTAACGAATTATACTCACCATTAAACGGCAGAGAAGCCAATATAGTACTAAAATTTGATTTGTTTTGAGAAAAATAAAATGCTACAAAACATCGTGGTAGAATATAAAAAAATCAAAAGAAACATTTTTATCACAAAAAAATAGTATTTTTGTAAAAATGTGAGATGATGAGCAAAACAATAAAAGTTGCCAATCCTATATATGATGTAGTCTTTAAATATCTGCTCGAAGACACACGAGTAGCCAAATTACTACTTTCCGCCCTTTTGGAATTAGAAGTCTTAGACGTAGAATTAAAACCACAGGAATATTCCACAGGGATAGAAACTAAAAAAAGCTTTACAGTTTATCGGATTGATTTCAAAGCCCGTATAAAAGATTCCGAAGGAAAAGAACAAATTGTGCTTATCGAGTTGCAAAAAGCCAAATTATCTACTGATGTAATGCGTTTCAGGCGTTATCTCGGAATGCAATATGCTCACCAAAACAATTCCATTGAAATAAAAGTAAAAGAAAAAAAGGTAAAAAAAGACGAAGATAGAGAAACGGTAAAAAGTAAAAAACAGGCTCTACCTATCATCACTATCTATTTTCTCGGCTATCCTCTGGATAATTTTAGCGACAGAGCTATAATCCGTGTATCCCGAAGATTCATTGACCAATCTACAAAAGAAGAAATACAAGGAAAAGATTATTTTATAGAAAGTCTCACACACGACAGCCTAATCATACAAATTGCGGCTATAAAGCACAAAAAAAGACGCACAACTCTGGAAAGAATATTAAGCGTTTTTGAACAAGGCACTATCCACGAGGTAGATATAAACGAAGACGATTATCCCATAGAATATAGGATGATAATCCGCCGCTTAAAAGAAGCTTTAGCTGACCCTGAAGTTCGAGAAACAATGATAGTTGAGGATGAAATATTAAACGAATTAGCCGATAAAGAACGCCAAGTTGCCCAAGCCGAAAAGAAAGCAGATGAAGCAGAAAAAAAAGCCAAAGAAGCAGAAAAAAAAGCTAAAGAAGCAGAAATAGAGGCAGAGCAAGAACGAAAAGAAAAAGAAGAAGCCAAGAAAGAAGCCGAGCTGGAACGTAAGGAAAAAGAAGAAGCCAAAATCAAATTCGCCATAAAAATGCTAAAATATGGCGAAAATATTAAAGAAATTAGTAAAGAAACAGGATTAAGTAAAACAGAGATAGAAAAGATAAAAACTAATTTTAAGTTGTAATCAGTTTACGAAAGATAAAAAATTTAACCTTCAAATTTCACAAAAAAATTCTACTAAAGCTCGCAGAAAACATTGTAGAACTCTTCACAAAAACTCAAAAAATTTAATCTCTTTAGACATTCTTTAGATTTTTTCATTAAACTTGCAAACGCAAATTGAAATATTAATTAACACTAATAAAGTTGCATTTGCAGCTTGAATTCAGCAAATAAAATGAAAAAATATTTTAAAATTCTCACTAAACCTATCCTATTTGTGGGAATTCTGATATTTGCAGCCGGAATTTTTTCCTTTTTCCGAATGCAAACCAATCTTTTCCCAGCAGTACAATTCCCGCGTATATCGCTCATTGTGGATGCCGGACAAATTCCCATTGACCGAATGATGATTTCTGTTACGCAGCCCATCGAAAGTGCCGTAAAAAAAGTAAATGGCGTGCGAATCGTAAAAAGCAGTACCAGCAGAGGAAGTGCAACTATCGAAGTCTATTTTAACTGGGGATTAGACATTTATGCCCTAAAACCGCAATTAGAGAGCCGTATCAACGAAATAAAAAACTTTTTGCCACCCGGCGTAAATATCTCTACAGAAGTGATGAACCAGTCGCTTTTTCCGGTTTACGGTTATACACTCGAAAATCCCGACAAAACCAATGTAGATTTAAAAGATATTGCCAATGTAATAGTACGACCTGCCTTTTCGCAAGTCAAAGGCATCTCAAACGTGGTGATTCGTGGCGGACGAAGTAAAGAATTTGTGATAAAGCCAGATGTAGATAAGATGACCGCCTTAGGAATTGTTCCACAAGATATTATGGATGCTTTTCAGAACAATAATTTTGTAGTTTCGGCCGGATTACTACCCGACAATTACCGTATGTATCTTACACTGATAGACACACGGGTACAGTTTTTAGACGAACTGGAAAATACCATAATTAAAAATATCAATGGCAGAATTATCAAAGTAAAAGATATTGCCAGCCTGAAACTCGAAGAACAACAGGAATTTGTAAAAATCAATGCTAATGGTAATAATGCCGTTATCATCGACTTAGTAAAACAGCCCGGCATTAATCTCGTAGATTTTGCCAAAGATATAGAAACACGAGCAGTTAAAATTCGCAAAATTTTGCCCAAAGGCTACACTCTCAAAGCCTACTACAATCAAAGTGCTTTTGTTACCGCCAGTGTAGATAGTGCCCTGAAAACCATTTACGAAGGCTTGTTTCTGGCCATCTTTATTATCATCCTTTTTCTACGTTCCTGGCGTTCCAGCCTGGTGGTGATTTTAACCATTCCGATTACGGTGGCTTCTTCGTTTTTAGTACTTTATTTAGTTGGTATTACCATAAACATTATATCTTTAGGAGCAATTGCAGCTTCCGTTGGGCTAATTATAGATGATGCCATTGTAATTATCGAACAAATCTATAAAAACCACGAAAAAAATCCTGAAAAAAATCCCTACGAAGTAGTACAAATGTCCATTAAGTTCCTTTTCCCTGCCATGATAGCCTCCTCTTTGAGCACTATCGTTATATTTATCCCTTTTCGATTAATGAGTGGTTTAGCTGGGAGTTTTTTTAGTATATTATCAACCTCAATGCAAGTAACTCTGATTGTTTCATTCCTTGTAACCTGGTTCTTTCTGCCTATTCTGCACCTATTAATTGGCTATAAACAAAACTCAAAAAATAAACACAAAACAGAACCCTTTGAGAAAATATCGGGTTTATCTTGGTTTTATGACAAAACTATATTTTCAGTTGTTTTTGTTCTTTTAATGGTCGCCTTTGCTTATTTTGCGACTACAAAATTGCAAACCGGTTTCTTACCCGAACTTGATGAAGGTTCTATTGTTATGGATTATTATTCGCCACCCGGAACGACCATTGCCGAAACCGACCGCCTGTGCAAAGAAATGGAAAAAGTAATTATGGCAAATCCCAATGTAGTGGCCTATTCTCGCCGTACTGGTATTCGCATGGCCTTTGAAGCCCATCCGGCCAACGAAGGCGATTATTCCATTCAGCTCAAAACAAAGCGCAAAAAATCTACCGAAGAAGTGATTTCTGATTTACGCCGCGATATTTCGGCCAAAGTACCAGTTTTAACTATCGAATTCGGACAACGAATTGCCGATTTGCTAGGCGATTTAATTGGTAAAGCACAACCCATCGAAGTCAAAATTTTTGGCAACGATTACCACAAATTACAGCAAATAGCAGACAAAGCACACCAAATAATGGACAGTATCCCCGGAATTGTGGATATTGATGACGGTTTAGTTCCCGAAGGACCGGCCATGATAATCAAACCTAAATTAGAAAAATTAGCCCTTTACGGTATTACTTTACAAGATTTCAACACCCAACTGAGAGCCCTTATCGAAGGCATAGCTTTGGGAAAAAGTGCCGATATTCCAAGTCCCTCGCCCGACCAAGCCGCCATGACCTCTGGGCTGCAAATAGGCGATATACAAGAAGGACAACAAATGAGGCGCGTGATTATGCGCTTCCATGATTTTGCAGAAAATGATTTCAGCAGCTTCAAAAAACAGGCTATATTCTTACCCGATGGTAGCACACGACAAGTTGCTTTTTTCTGCAATTTTAAGCTGCAAACTGGCGATGTATTAGAAAGTCGAGAAGACTTAAAACCCGTAATAATTCTTACCTCGCGTTTAGAAAACATAGATTTAGGAACAGCCGTTTCCAAAATAAAAACCGAATTAGGCAAAAAACTAAAACTACCATCCGCTTATACCATTGAGTATGGTGGAGCTTATGCCCAGCAACAGCAGTCATTCAAAGAATTAATGATGATTTTGGCTCTAGCTACACTATTTGTTTTTATGGTGCTGATGTTTCTGTTCAAACGCTGGCGCATTGCATTTCTTATTCTATTTATTTCGCTGATGGGCATTACCGGAAGCCTGATTTTACTCTATATTTTCAAAATCCCACTGAATGTAAGTAGCTACACCGGTTTGATAATGATTGTAGGAATTGTGGCCGAAAATGCCATTTTCACCGTTTTCCAATATTTTAACGACCTTAAAGAACACAATTCTGATTTTGCCGTTAAAAATGCCATTGCGCTACGCCTACGTCCTAACCTGATGACAGCTATAAGTGCCATTTTAGCCCTTATGCCTTTAGCCATTGGCATAGGAATTGGAGCACAAATGCAACAGGCCTTAGCAATAGCCGTAATTGGAGGTTTCTTAGCCGGTTTACCGCTGCTATTAATCGTTTTACCCACTATTTTGAGCAAGATGAAATTCGGAGATTAATTGATAAATAGGATTTAGGTATCAGGATTCGGGATGCCGGAATTGTAGAACAGCATTAGTAATTATTTAGGGGGCACACGAACGGGCTTTCCGCTATACTCCCCCCTTGGGCATCGCACTACATAGCAAGCCCTTATACTAATACT
>CAYQXT010000211.1:0-7025 GCA_964421365.1 uncultured Bacteroidaceae bacterium | reverse complement strand
TTAACAAGAGGTCGCCCTATCGGGCTTAAAAAAACACATTTTTTGATGTTTTTCGTAAGTCCGTAGGACGACCCTATTGTTAGCCCATAATTTTAATTATGGGAATTATAACGACCCTATTGTTAGCCCATAATTTTAATTATGGAAATTATTATATATTAATTATATAACAATAATATCTCTTTTGTTTATATGAAATAAACTACACATTAAATTATACAATTTTATGCTCATTAGCCTATCTTTTTACGTCTTATCCGACTGAGTGTTTCCTGAGTAATTCCCAGATAATTGGCTATCAAACCAAGCGGTACTCGTTGAACAAGTGAAGGCATTTCTTGCAATAATTCATGGTAGCGTTCGGAGGCTGTCTTAAACTGAATGGCTTGCAAGCGTTCTTCTAAACGAAGGTAATATTGCTGTATAACTAATCGTCCGATACGCTCAAATTTTGGATGTGCAGCATAGAGCTTTTCTAAGTCGCTAAATTTAAGATAAATTAAGTCCAAATCTTCTAAAGCCTTTATATTATTAGTACTAGGCTTTTGAGAGAAAAAACTGTAAGCCGAGCTCATCATGCTATTTTCCATGGCAAACCATGTAACGACTTCTTTTATTTTATGATAGTAGAATCCGTAGGCTAAACCTCGCTGAATGAAATAAAAATTCCGGCAAATTTGTCCTTGCTCGAGTAAAAAAGTACCTTTGTGCACTTTCTGAATATACAAGAATGACTTAATTTCGTCTTGCTCGGTTATATTTATCGGAACCTTATTAAAAATATACTGTAGAAATGGATGCACGTTTTTAAAAATTACGAATTACTAATGTCTTTGAGCTATAAGTACTAAGGAATATAATTCTTATTTCCTATTTCCAAACAAGCGGGTGTTTGAGATTCTTCGCATCGGAAAGCTCTGCTTTTATTGAGCCGACAAGAATTTTAGCTTCAACTAATACCGGAATATTATTTCCATCGGTACTTATCCAGACGGTCATTTCCTCTCCTCCTGAAAATATGGTTCCTTCAACCAAATAAGGTTTTAACTTATAACATTTTAGATGTGTTCCATTGTGTAAAGTAATTTCTTCAATTCCCAGATAGCGGGCGTATAATCTAGGGAAAATTTCATTATCAATAATAAAATTTAATGCTATTTTCTGATTCATTTTATAGCTTGAAAAATCTAAATTTCGAAAATAATACAAACCCGTTATCAAATCGAATAAACAGGGGGAAATATTAAATGTATCACGTACTAATTTTTTATCGGTATTTTTCGACCATGTATATAGTTTTTGGTTTTTGTGGTTAAAAAAATAGGTATTCTCAACATCGTAACCTTCTTCGTGCGAAGAACGATGAAACCACAAGGGACGAATAGCATCCGTATCAGAATAAGCTTCCCAACTATCGCGAACTTTGAAAAACCAGTCGTAATCGGGCAAACTGCTACCTAAACTGTAAAAATGGAATACTTTTTTGCCTTGAAAAATGGTTTTCCCCACCTCAAAACTAACTTTTCCGGCATCAAGATATATTAAACCCCAGTTATAACTTACTTTATAGCTTAATTTTTCGCCTTCCCTGAAAACAAATGTATGCTTTCCGCATTGGGCATAATTTGCCTTCACTGATACAACCAGCATTAAAAAAACAAATAAGACTTTCTTACTGTTCAAATTTTCCAATTTTATTTTCTATAGAAACAATTTTTTGCCTCATTCTATTGCCTTTACCCTTTCGTACATCAAATTTAGCTGCGATATAAATTCGTTCGGAGTCCTGCTCCATAATTTCGTTGGCTTGCTGCAATATTCGTAAAGCCTGCTGCATGTTTTCGGTTTCGATGCTTGTTCCCATAGGGCTTAGCTTATAGTCGAAATCCGATTCTCTAATCATTTTTATCACTTTGGCCACATACTGGCTAACGCTTGCGCCTTTATCCGTTGGGAAAATGGCAAATTCCATTAATACTGACATTTCTTACTAATTATTAATTGTAAATTATGAATTATTGACAACTATCTTGTTTTTTTTATCTTTTTCTCTGGCTTTTTCAATAAATTCCAATCTTCTTCTGTATCCCAGCCCGATTTCAGCATTAAATCTTTGCTATATAAAAAAACTTTTTCGGGTTGAATACGTTTTTTGAAATTGCCGGTATCCCACTTTCCGTTTCCGTTTACATCTTCAAAAGCCCTTATTTTATATGTTCCTGGACCCAGTTGTGTTACATTCAGGGTACTTAAATCAGTCGTTTTACCCGAAAAGATAATCTTTTTATTCTTATCAAAAAGTAAAAAATGGGTATTTACGGTGGCATTAGAAAGATGTAGAACTAAATTGCTGTAATAATCATCTTTGTGTATTTTAAATTCAAAAGTTGTACTATCTGGCTGATGTCCAAAAATATCGGTAAATGCGGTAGCTTGTACAAGCAGACTGTAAACACTTTCATTATTTTTCCCGGTAAAATTAAGGTGATATTTTTTGATGTTCTGTGTATCACTTTCCATACTAAAATCTACTTTCTGACCAAATACTTCAAAGACAGAACGATTTAGTGCTAGATTCATTGAGTCGGCAAAGGGCTGTATCGTGCCCAAAAGCCCTTTAGTTTCATATTCTGCCACAAATTTCAGGCTATCTACCAAAGCAAAATTACCTTTGAGTAGCTTAATATATATAGTGTCGCCATTTTCTGATTCCTGTTCTGATTTTTGAAGTAAGCTAAAATTAATCGGATTAATTTTTAATTCGCCATTTTTCTTATTTTTCAATATAAAAAATAAGGTATTTTTATCCAATCGCTCACCATAAGTAATTCCTGTCGATTCCGAATTATGAAATTTTCCGTCTGACCGATTGCCATACAAATATTTTTTTGCTGAATCCGGTGGAAGAACATAAAGCTTAATTTTTTTCTTATTAATTTTATCAATAGGTATATTTGACTCCAAATCAATCGGTTTATTCTTGTCCAAAAAATTATTGAGCACATTATCAGCCTTAATTTGTAATTCAGATTTGCGTTTCCCCTTCCCTTTTGCTTTTTTTGTCTCTTTCTTTGCTTTTTCGGCTAAGGTCTCAAAATCAAAATCGAGACTAATCGTATCGTTTACTATTTCCCATACTTTAAGGCTATCCATTTGTTGGGAGCGAATTATAAAATCGAGTGTATCTATATTATATACTGCTGAATCTTTGATCCAGTAGATAAGGCTATCTTTTTTAGGTTTTTTCTCTAAAATAAAGTTAGAAAAATTGGGGTGTCCGATTAAAGAAATTTTAAAATCGGACGAAATAGCCCGATTCATCTTGAAAATACACTTTCCGGGTAACTCTCTTTTTTCTGAACTGACATATTGATTGGTTT
Source organism: uncultured Bacteroidaceae bacterium (assembly GCA_964421365.1). Classification (GTDB taxonomy): domain Bacteria; phylum Bacteroidota; class Bacteroidia; order Bacteroidales; family DYOH01; genus CAYQXT01. The sequence continues at coordinate 3,645 of CAYQXT010000211.1, read as the reverse complement.
TTCCTTCGTTAAAAAGGTATAATTCCAAGCTGTCTGGCGTATATTTATTTAATTCATAACTTTTTATTGTTTGCAAACGAAAGGTATCATTTTGTTTGCTTTCCTTGTTGAAAACAATAGAATCGTGATATATGGTGTCTGTTTGGAGGATTCTTTTTACCGTAGGTGAAACTTTATTCTTCAAAAAAGCAATGTTTTCAATGGCTTGATCATAAAGAAGATTGGTGTTTTGGTCTTTTAGAGCAAAAACAAAATAACTTCCTTCAGCTACATTTCTTACCGAAAAACGGCCTTCTTTATTGGTTTTAGACAAATAGGCAGGCAAAACCTTTTCAGGTGTGGTATCATTGAGTTGTGGATATAAAAAAACAAAAATATTTTCTTCGGGGCTCAAATTCTCAGCATCTAACAGAGTTCCGGAAATTTGCAGACTATCTATCTTATTCCCGGTAGAGCAAACATACTGAAAACCATGTAAAATGTTATTTTCATTGAAATCGGCGACTGCATCGTTAAAATCAAAATTATAGGTGGTATTTTCATTTAAGGTATCTAAAATTTTTATTTCTAGAAATTTTCCCTTAACTTTCACTTTTGGTTTCTCTTTTAATGGAGGGGAAACGATGAATTGCGTATTCAAATCTTTAAGTTGAAAATACTCATTAAATTTGATTTTGACTTTTTTAGCCACAAAATTCGTTTGTTCAAATTGGGGGCTAAATTTAATGGGTAGGGGAGGAATAGTGTCTTTAACTCCTCCTGTCAGACCTCCGGTTTGCGCACAGGCAGTAAAAAAATATACAGATATGATAATTATCGTGAATTTGATTAAATATTTATTCATAAATTTGTTCTTTCAAAGTAAATTAATATCAGAAAACAAAAATAGAAAATAATCTAATTTAATATCAAAATAAATTTTAAATATGGATAATCTTCACAAATTTTCAACATTAGACCGAAAATCTATTTTACATAAAATGGATAAGCATAAAGCTGATTTATTAGTTATAGGTGGTGGAATAACTGGTGCGGGAATAGCTTTGGATGCCGCAGCAAGGGGAATGAAAGTGATTCTTTTGGAAAAAAACGACTTTGCCTCGGGTACCAGTAGTCGTTCTACAAAATTAGTACATGGCGGTTTACGTTATCTGGAACATCTTGAGTTTGGTGTAGTTCATGAAGTTGGTCGCGAGCGCGAAATTGTTCATGCCAATGCACCACATATTGTCATTCCGGAAAAAATGATTCTACCTATCGTAAAAGATGGTTCTTTGGGACATTTTACTACTTCTATGGGCTTAATGCTTTATGATTACCTCGCCGGAGTGAAAAAAAGTGAGCATAAAAGAATGCTTACTCGTAAGCAAACGATTAAAAAAGAACCACTTATTGATAGCGAAGATTTAGAATCGGGAGCTTTGTATTATGAATACAAAACCGATGATTCGCGTCTGACCATTGAGGTAATGAAAAAAGCCGTTGAATATGGTGCACTCTGTATTAATTACGCCGTAGCGACCGACTTTATTTATAAAAAAGGGAAAGTAATCGGTGTTAAAGTGCATGATAAAATCGGCGATACTAATTATAAATTTCATGCAGCAGAAGTAGTTAGTGCGGCTGGAATATGGGTTGACCAATTGCGTAAAAAAGATAATTCTTTTAAAGGTAAACGCTTACACCACACTAAAGGAATTCATATTGTGATTCCGAAATCGCGTTTTAATTTGCATCATGCTCTTTATTTTGACGCAGGAGATAACCGGATGGTTTTTGCCATTCCACGTTTTGATATTGTGTATATAGGAACAACTGACACTAATTATAAAAAGGATTTAGATCATCCAGATATTACCAAAAATGATGTAAAATACCTCATCGAGGCTATTAATGGCATTGCACCCACAGTAAATCTAAAAATGGAAGATGTCGAATCGGCTTGGTCTGGAGTTCGGCCATTGATACACGAAGAAGGGAAAGATCCTTCAGAACTTTCCAGAAAAGACGAAATCTTTTATTCCGATAGTGGTTTGCTTTCCATTGCCGGTGGAAAATTAACCGGCTACCGCGTGATGTCAAAAAAAGTGGTTAATATTGTTGCTCAACGCTTGACCGACAAAACGGGCGAAAAATTCAAAAAATGCAAAACAAAGAAGATTAAACTTTCCGGTGGCGAATTTAATTTCCCTCCAGAAATGCACTATTTGGTAGAATATGCTGATGCCAAATACGATGAAGTGAAGGAAACCGGTATTTCGATACTCGATTTCAAGAATCTTTTTTATCGCTATGGAAATAATATTGATATATTGATAGAAAAAGCATACGATTATTATATGGAAACACGAAAAACGACCGAATCGTGGATAAAAGCCGAAGTTTGGTATGCTATCCACAATGAAATGGTTACAAGTATAAGTGACTATTTCGTTCGCCGTACCGGTAAAATTCACTTTTTTGTTCGTCAGATACCCAAAGAGTTAAATTTAGTAGCCGATTATATGGCGAAATTCTTAGCTTGGACAGCAGAAGAAAAAGAACAGAAATTAGCCGATTTTCAAAAAGATTTCGATCACGCTACAAAATCGTATAGATAAACTCACAAAGTCCTTTTTTGTTTGAATTATGTGATTATTCGGTAATGTGAAATATGTAGTTATGAATAATTGTTGAGTCCTGTATAAAAAGGTGAATTTGCATCGAAATCGGTCGGACAGCTTTATTAATCAATTGTAAGCGAGTTGTCTATTTTTACAGTTTTAATAAATCTATCCGTCCGACCGCTTTTTAGACCGAACTAATTGTTGTAAAATTGTGAAATCGTAAATATATAAGTACTTGTAAGAATATAAAACTACTGTATAACAATGAGTCCAGTATCAAAAGCCACGAGTGCATGAATAATTCGTTTTAAATTTGTGTATTCGTGGCTTTTTTACTTTAGTACGCACACAAATTAGGAATTCTGTTCAATAATAAATTAAATTCACCATTCATCATTAACATTTCATCATTCACATAAAGTCCACCTTCCGATTTATGTACAAAGAAAGTAGTATATCATGAAAAAAACTTTATTTTTAGGCTTCTTTTTATTGTTACTTTGATGATTGTAGAAGAAAATCCCTGTCAAAATTTTAAATTCGGCAGGGATATGAAAATTTCTATTTCTTTTCTGGGGCATCTTTAGCACTCTGAATAAGGCCTGATTTGTCCACTTTAAAATGCACGCTGTTTCCAACATCTAAGGTAACAGTTGTTTCCTGCACATCGGATATTTTGCCATGAATACCGCCTGTGGTTATAACTCTATCGCCTTTAGCAAGTCCTTCACGAAATTTTTTAAGGGCTTTTTGTTGTTTTCTTTGTGGCATAATCAAAAAAACATAAAATACCACAATAATTAAAACTAAAGTAATCATTTGGGCAGCTCCACCACCACTTCCACCTTGTTGTGCACCTGACATCAAGGGTAAAAAAGATAATACATTCATTTACTTAAACTATTTAACATTAACACTAAAATATAAATAAAGCGGTTTTTTCTCCGCATTAGTTTCTACAATTACTTTTTTACGCTGAAATCCTTTATAGCCTTCGGAATCAAATTGAACCTCAATACTCGCTTTTTCGCCGGGTGCC
>CAYQXT010000210.1:0-7050 GCA_964421365.1 uncultured Bacteroidaceae bacterium | reverse complement strand
ATTACTGGGGTAAAATATACTTTTGGAATTCCGGGCGTTCATAATACAGAAATATACGACCAACTTAATTCATCAGACAAAATAGAGCCAATTTTGGTTACCCATGAGGGTGGAGCCGCATTTATGGCAGTAGGCTTATCGGCTTCGTCCGAAAGTATCGGAACTCTTGTAACAGTACCGGCAGCCGGTACTACAAATGCCATGAGTGGTATAGGAGAAGCCTATCTCGATGGAATACCCTTGCTCATTATTTCGGGCGGAACACGTCGCGATACCGGAAAAAGTTTCCAATTACACCAACTCAATCAGGAAAATCTGGTAAAAGAAATAACCAAAGCCTATTTTCTGATAGAAAAACACGAAGCTATTATTCCAATAATCTATAAGGCCTATGAAATAGCCACTTCTGGCGAGCCAGGGCCTGTTTTTGTCGAAATTCCAGTAGAGATTCAGATGTTTAAAGGCAAAATCAGCTCCAATGAAGCTTACAAAACCAAATTAGACAATAAGTCTATCGACATAGCCGAAATTAAAAAAGCAGCTCAACTTCTTGCTACAGCCCAAAAGCCCAGCCTCTATGTTGGCTGGGGAGCAGCAGCAGCAACCGAATATCTTATCCGCATTGCCGATAAGCTTGCGACCCCCGTAGCCTCCACCTTACAAGGCAAAGCCTCTTTTCCTGCTTCGCATCCACTACATACCGGCTTCGGTTTTGGAGCCAATGCCGTTCCTGCCGGACAAAAAGCCTTTGCCGACAGCGATGCCATGTTGGCGGTAGGTGTAAGGTTCTCGGAAATTGGCACCGGAAGTTTTGGGGCAAAAGTTCCCGAAAACCTTATACATATTGACATTAATCCAAATGTTTTCAACAAAAACTATCCGGCCAAAATCACCTTGGAAGGCGATGCAAAAGAAGTTTTACGGCTTCTGGCCTCCGAATTAGAGCTAATGGCCGATATTCCCAAAAGAGACAAAGGAGAACTTACAAGTCTAATCAGTAAAGAAAAGCAAAAATATTTTCAAAGCTGGAAGAAAAAACCACTCACAAATAAAGTTAGTCCGGGGTATTTTTTTGAGAGCCTCCAAAAACATACAGATAACGACACTTACATGGTAGTAGATGATGGTAAACACACCTATTTAGCAGCCGAATTATTTAATGTAGAAAAATCAACCCACTTTATTTCCCCCACGGACTTTAATTGTATGGGTTTCTGTGTTCCGGCTGCTATTGGTGTGAAATTTATGCACCCTGATAACAAGGTGGTAGGCATTGTAGGAGATGGTGCCTTTCTTATGACAGGATTGGAAGCTCTTACAGCTCATCTATACAAGCAAAATGTCATTTATTTTGTTTTCCATGATGGAGAATTAGGGCAGATTTCGCAATTTCAGAAAGTACCGCTAAATAGAAAAACTGCCACTACCATTGGCCAACTCAATGTCAGAGGAATTGCCGATGCTTGTGGAGCCCGATTTTATAGCCTATCAAATGATACAGATTTAGACAAAATAATGGGAGAAATTTTTGCTGCTTCCGAAGAAACAAAATTACCGGTTATTGTTGATGTGGATATTGATTATTCAAGAAAAACGTTTATGACAAAAGGAGTGATAAAAACAAATCTTAGTCGTTTTCCCTTTAACGAAAAATTGCGGTTTATATCAAGGGCTCTGAAAAGACAAATTCTGGGATAAATAATTTACGTTCAGCAAATTTTTTATATTTTTATATTATGCAGGGAAAGTATATGCAAGCGAAGAAATTACCCATTGGGATATAAACATTTTAAAAAAGAAAAGATGAAAAAGAAAATTATATTTATAAAACAGAAATTGCATTTAACTTAATTTCCAAATCAGAATATAATTTTCTATTTAGTCCACAACGTTTCGGGAAATCCTTATTTTTAGATACTCTTTCCGAAATATTTAGTGGAAATAAAGAATTATTCAAGGGTTTGTATATTTATGATAAATAGAATTAGAAAGAAAAATATCCGGTGATAAGGATTGATTTATCACTTGGAAGCCATGCATCTGAGAACTCTATATCCAATTCACTAAACTTTCAACTCAACGAAAACATTAAAAATTTACAAATAAAAAAAGACATATATATAACACAGAATTAGGTTTATTCTTTCGGCAAATAATCATCGTAGCTTTTGAAAAACACAATCAAAAAGTTGTTATTCTGATAGATGAACATGACAAACCGATTTTAAATAATATTGCTAAAAAAAATACACTTGTTGCACGTTATATTTTACGGAATTTCTATTCGACCATAAAAGCAAGCGACAAATATTTAAAAAAATAGATACTAAGGCCGTAAAAAAATGATATAACAGCTATAATTATTTTGGTGAGCGAATTTATAATCCCGATGCTATATTACTTTTTTTTTCCAAAAGCTGTGAGTTTAATAATTATTGGTGGGGAAACTGGAAATCAGCTATTCTCATCGAAAAATTAAAAGAAGAAAATTATCTCTTACCCGAATTAGAAAATATGGAGTGGCGCAAACTCTAATTTAATGGTGAATTAATAATTGTGAAGGTGAATTCTGGTTGTCGCTAAAGAATAGTTCGTTCTAAAAATATAAATAAATTCAAACAAGCAAAGGAAAGTTTTGTTTTATTTAAAAACAAGTTCAGCTGCAAATACGTTCAAATATCAAAAATTTATAAAGATTAAAAATTTTGGGCGAGGAGGTAAGATAATTTTCCATTAAAAACTTCAGAAAGCCGGAAATTGGTGTTGCCAAAACTGAGACAACGGATAAGAAAAAAGCAGGTATTTTTTTTCGAAAAGCCAATAATTGAATAGAATCAGAACCAATCAGATGATTATCAGTAAGATAAATCAAATTTCGTACGGCTTTCTCTGTTTTTTGCAGAAAAATTTGAGCTTCTTCAATATCCATATTTAAAACCGGATTATCAATATGCTCTATTATAATTTCATTTTGTGCTAAATCAAGGCCAAACAAAGTATCTTCATGCCCGTAATTTTTTATTTTTTCATTAAAGCGATGGACTTCAAAAAGCTCATGTTTTATCACAAAATTATTAGTTTGGAAGGATTTGTTGGGATTTTGCAGACGACTCTCTAAAGGCATGCTCTCATATTTTCGACCATATTTCCACCTCAATAAATATTTTCTTTCCGGTTTCTCTGCCGGATAAATTCGCCCACCATAAACAATAAGTGGCTTATTGCTGAGAATGTATTTCAAATACATTTCTATAAAATCATCCGAAACCGGCATACCATCGCAATCTAAGAAAAGCAGATAGTCTCCTTTAGCATATTTAAGAAATAAATTTCGGATAGCAGCACGACCTATATTCTCTTTCAAAGCAATATACTCCAAAGACTTTTCCCTGCAAAAGCACACATTTTCAACTTTTATTTTGCTTTGTGAAGCATCGTCTATACAAATTAGCTCAACGTCCAGGTTCTTTTGCCTTATTTCAGATAGCAAAGCAGTAAGCAAAGGCACTATGGAAAAATTATAAACCGGCAAGCATATACTTAACATAATATTTTTATCTATCATATATTTTCAAAATTTCAATAATTTTTATTTATGACGACATAAAGATTGAGTATTTCAACTCAAAAGAATCACATGAATAAAACTTTTCAAAAATAGCAAAAAAGGAAATACTATCCCCTACTCGACCCCAACAAAAAAACTACTTAACATAATATTTTTATCCTCAATTGAATGGGGACAAAAAATCGCACTATCATCCGAGAATTTTTCTCTAAGACTACTTTTTTTACTCCTTCACCAACTTGATTATACACGTATTCCAATAATAATCAGCAATATACACAAAATCTAATTTTTTCTGATAAATTAGTTATTTTAATCCCTATCTATCATGTACAGTACTAAATATAGGATTTGTTTAAGTATTGGTTTATTGTTATTTTTATAAACCAATTCAACTAACTTTTAAAAGAAATTGTCCACAAAATGGAGGGGGGGAAGCACATGAACAAAAGAAGACCTGATTTCCAAATATGTAAGAGGCAGTAAAAACGATAATTTTGAAGTGTCAATAATTATAGAAGAATGTGAACTTGTTGAATACTTAAAATCCGAAGGAATGACAGATGAGTCCAGTATAAAAAGGTGTATTTGCATCGAAATTGGTCGGACGGCTTCATTAGTCAATTGTAAGTAAGCTGCCTATTTTTACAGTTTTAATAAATCTATCCGTTCGACCGGTTTTTAGACCGAACTCTTCTATGAATATCGGATTAAGACAAGCAAGCACAATTAATAACAGAAAAATGTGTATATTGTATGAAATATAATACTAAAAGCAAAATACCTGAATATTTACAAAAATTATATAATTAACTTTTGGTCTAATAAAAATAAATAATTATGGAAACAATTGTATGGATTATTTCAGGAGTTATTGTTTTACTCGCAATAATATTTTTATTACTCAAAACTTTTATATCCCCAATGGTGGTTATAAAACCAACGGTAACCGGTTCGCTAAAAAAATATCTTAAAGCTAAACCTAACGACATTGATAAGATTTATGAGCAGGACAACCGATACGACAAAAACAATGTTGTTCTGCCTTTTTCAGATGTTATCGCCGATAATTTGGAAGCAATGTCCGTAATTCATTTTAAAGATGCAGAAGGTTTAAAATACATTGGGTTAGAGCCTCAAGTATTTAAATTACAAGACAATACAAAATTAGTTAGAATGCTTGCCACAACCGAAAAAAGAGACGAAGGCGATATTTATCTGAAACAAGGAGAATTACAACGCGAAAAATTGATTTACAGGGTTACTAAACAATTAGGTAAAGTTCGTGATATTTTAGAAGCCGATTTTTCAAAATTTGAATTATCCGTAAAAGACACAGGATTGTATATGGATATTGCTTTCAAAGACCGTTACAATAGAAATATATCTTTAAAAATCGACCAACAAAAATTAGGAAAAAAAGCAAGTTTCAAATCAATGATGGCACCTGCAAGCCTTGCTACGCATCATCAATATTTTCCTTTGATTTTTCTTGGTAATATGTCGATAGCAGATAAAAAAACCGAAGTAAATGTATCTATAAATGGCGAAAAAAAAGAGCTTTTAAAAATTCCGGTTTTAGGTGCCGATATGATTATATACGATAGAGATACCGTAGGATTTTATTTGTTCTTGGAAGCTGCCAAACGACAACTCAAAGTTTTTGAACTTCCCGAAAATAAAACAACAATAACAACCGAACAACCAAATTACGAAAAAGAAAATGCCGAAAAATTTGATGCTTCCGATAAAATTATTGCTACTCACAGCATCAAAAAAAATGGCAATTATTCCGAAATATCTGAAAGTAAATATAGTTGGAAAGAACATTCTATGCAATTACATTTTGCACCTGCATTGCCAAATATGTTGCATCTTAAAAACGGAGCAGAAGTTTCGGGTAAATTTGCAATTTCAGTTGATAAAACACCCGGAATAATTGCAGGGACTTACAAGGTAAACAGAAAAGATTTTGATGTAAAATTATTTATGCAGTTTAAAGATGCTTATCAACCGGTAGGCGGGGATAAATGGGTAAGTGCATATAGTTGGGACGCGGTAATCAATTTAAAAGATGAAAATCCGCAATTGAACACAAAATGGAATAAAAAGGAAATTGTAAATTATGGGTTGAAAAAAATTAAAGTAGTTTAAAATAACAAGTTAAAACAAAAATATAAAGAATTTAAAATTGAATAAATAACTTTGCCTAACACGCAATATACTCACCGTTACCCAAAATATGAAAGAAAGCATTTAACATAATATTAAACATATTTATTAATTAAAAAGGAGGATTTAAAATGAAAAAAGTAACATTAATTTTAGCAGTAATTGGTTTGATAATTTCAACTAATATCTTTGCACAAAAAACATCCGATATTAAAAATGGTAAAGATTATCCATTAGTATCACGATTTGAAGGTTCAATTATGCAGTTTTATAAGCTCACAAAATGGGATACTTACAAATTACCCGTCTATACAGATAATACAAAAGAACCCAATTATAAAAATCCGCTTATTTTGGAAGGAAAAGTTGAACGCTGGCAATACACAACTACTCCAGATAATAACCCAGCTTATATAATGAAAAATTTTGAAAATGCTTTTAAAAAAAGCAATTATAAAATTCTTCTTGAAGGGAAACCAGGAAATGATTTTGAAGAAGGCCCTGCTGGTTTTTACGGAGATTATTATGGCTCACAAAAAAAATTAAATTTGGAGAAATTTGGTTTTGGTTTTGATGCTATTGGTAATCATAAAGCAATAATTATTGCTAAAACAAATAATAATGGGAAAAATATTTATATTGCAGAAGTAATTAGCGATTTTTCTAATGTAACTGTTATAACACAAGACATAATTGAAGTTGAAGAAGCAAAAACGGGAATGGTTAACTCAAAAAATATGGACGATGGAATAAGAACTAATGGACATATTGCTATTTACGATATTCATTTTGATACTGGAAAATCAGAAATAAAATCTGAATCAGATGACGCATTGCAGAATATTGCAGAATATTTAAGTGCACATTCTGATAAAAAATATATTATTGTAGGACATTCAGATAATATAGGCGATTTTGAAGCAAATTTAAAATTATCAAAAGAAAGAGCCGAAGCCGTGAAAAATGAATTAGTATCAAAATATTCCGTTAAGGCTGAACAATTAATAGCATACGGAGACGGACAAACAGCTCCAGTTTCTACTAATTCTACAAAAGAAGGAAGAGCAAAAAATAGACGAGTTGAAATTGTAGAGCAATAGATACTACGGCCAACAAAAAATATAGTGCATGCCGCAATTAATTGTAAATATGAATGTAAATACACGAAATATGGTTAGTCTTTAATTAAAAGATAATCGCTTCAAACTGCGGCACGCACCATATTCAAACCGTTATGTGCAAGCTGGAAAAATGATATAAACAAAAAAATATGAAAGGTCTGTTAACAATCGGATTATTGATACTATCAA
>CAYQXT010000209.1:0-7057 GCA_964421365.1 uncultured Bacteroidaceae bacterium | reverse complement strand
ATATCAACCTTTTGGGCTTCAAAAGTCTTTCCAAAGAAATTTTTCCCTCTTTGGGCAAAAAGGGTGGCATCCTCGGTACTTAAAAATTTTCTTTGCTTGTTTTTTGTGCATTTATTTTCTATTTCGGGGTGTCTGAATAGATAATTTTGTAGTTTTTCGGCTATAATATCGCCTTGCGAGATTATTTTTATGTTTTTTGGGGTGTATTTTTGTATCTTATCCAGAAGAAGGGGATAGTGCGTACAAGCGAGTAAAAAAGTGTCAATATCCGGCGATTTATTTAAGAGTTTTTGTAGATCTTTTTGGATGAAATAATCGGCTCCGATACTGATATGCTCATTATTCTCTACCAGAGGTACCCACATAGGGCAAGCATGCTGATAAACTTTTAGGTGGGCGTGCAATTTAGCTATCTCTAAAACGTAGGATTGAGAATTGACAGTGCCATTGGTTCCTAATATCCCTACTTCGTGGGTTTTGCTGAATTCAGCCACAGCTTCTACACTGGGGCGGATAACTCCCAAAACTCTCTTTTGGAGGTTCCATAAGGGTAAATCTTTTTGCTGAATTGTACGCAACGCTTTTGCTGATGCGGTGTTACAAGCCAGAATAACCAAATGTGCGCCTCGGTCGAATAAATATTTTACGGCTTCTTTGGTGTATTCATAGATTACTGGATAGGAGCGATTACCATAAGGTGCGCGGGCATTGTCTCCGAGATAAAGATAGTCGTATTGAGGAAGTTTTTCTACCAGCGATTTTAATACGCTTAAACCTCCATAACCCGAATCAAAAATGCCTATTGGAACCATTTGTTTTGATGATAAGTGATAAATTACGAATTACGAATTATAATTCATAATTCGTAATTCGTAATTCGTAATTTATAATTATTCAGTCATTCCGAGTTCTTTTTTTACCATAGGAAGAACATCCTGACTGGCAGAGGAATGATAAAGTAACATACCTCCACTGGTATCGAAAATATACAAGAAATTGTTGGTTTCTCCCACTTTTTTGATGGCATTTAATGCCTTAGTTTTGATAGGTTCAAATAGTTCAGCCTGTTTTTTTTGAACCCTCTGATTTACAGATTGTTGAAAATCATATGCGCGTTGTTGCAAATCTGATAATTCTTTTTCTTTATTTTCTTTTGTTAAGTCTGTCCAAGAAGCTTTCTTGTCCTGATAATCTTTGAGTTTTTGGTTATATTCAACCTGCATTTCATCAATCTGGTTTTTGATTTCTGACATGAAAGAGTCTAATTTAGCCTGAGCTGCTTTTGTCTCCGACATATTACTTATCAATGCTTGTGAATCAATGTGTCCAAATTTTGTGGGGACTACAAAGGCTAAGCCTGCAAAGGCTATTATTGCTACTAATACTACTGAAAAACGTTTCATAATTGATTAAATTTAATTTCCGTATCCTAATTTACTTAAAACTTCATCGCTGACATCATCGGAGGTATTGTAAAATAATATACCGGATGCCGCAATATCTTTTATCTCTTGATAATTTCCTTCTTTCCCTAATTCGTTGATTGCATTTTTTACATTGTCTAAAATGGGTTCTATAAGTTCTTTTCTTTTTTTGAATAAATCTCCGTTATCTCCAAAATATTTTTTAGCTAACTCTTTAGTTTCCTTTTCTTTGTTGATAATTTCGTCTTCGCGTTTGCGTTGCATATCTTCGGAAAGTAGTGCACGCTCATTGTCGTACTTCTTGTACATTTCCTCAATATTTTTCCTTTTGTTGGTGATTTCTTGTTTCCACTGCTTAGTTAGCTCATCAATCTGATTTTGAGCAGTTTCGTAGGCTGGAATGTTTTTCAGAACATAATCCATATCTACATAGCCAAATTTGTCGGAAGAGTAGGTTGTGGCTGCCATAAATAGTATTGCCAAACCCACTAATACATTAAAAAGATTTAATTTTTTCATAGTTATTAAAATGTTTGGTTAAAATTCCTGACCTAAAATAAAATGCCAGTGTGGACCATTAGCTCCATCTTTTGTGCCTGGAATGGGATCGAAGCCATAGCCCCAGTCAACACCAATCAAACCTACCATTGGCAGGAAGAACCGAAGCCCAACACCTGCAGAGCGATACATATTGAATGGCTGAAAATCATTAAACTCCATCCATGCATTACCTGCTTCGAGGAAGACTTTTCCATATACAGTGGCTTGTGGATTTAATGAAATAGGATAGCGCAAATCAAACTGAAATCTTTCATACATATTGGAGCCTTCACGTGGCGAAAGGGCATCATTATCATAGCCTTTAAGAGCTATATTTTCTTTTCCGTAAAAGCTAAATCCTGAAAATCCATCTCCGCCTAAGCTAAAGCGTTGTAAAGGAGAACGAAAATCTTTATTATAATAGCCTAGGAATCCCATTTGAGCTCTGAAATGCATTACAAAATTTTGTACTATTCGTGTGTACCATTCGGCATTAAATTTCCATTTATGATATTCAATCCACCTATATTTGGCATCACCTGTTATAGTTGAGGCATCTTTATAGAATAGAGAATATGGAGGAGTTAATTGTAAAGAAAGTGAAATGTTTGAGCCTGAACGGGCATAAATCGGGTTGTCAACTGAATTCCGGCCAAATACTGTGGTGAAACTTAGGTTATGTAAATTTCCGTTTTGGATTAAGAAATAGTCATAATGATCTAGTATATAATGTTGATAACTAAGTTCATTATACATGGTGAAATAGTCATCTGGAACTTTCAGTCGTCTTCCAAGACCTAAGGAGGCTCCAATAACATTCATTTCACCAGAAATCTTGGCGTTAGTGTAGTCGTAAGAACCATAATTATAGGTGGGATTAGCATTTGTGTATTTTGAGTAATATACAGATGTGGTAAATGAATTAGGCTTTCGGCCACCTAACCAGGGCTCAGTAAAGGACAAGCTGTATGTCTGGTAATACTTTCCATTGGATTGGGCGCTTATGCTGAGTTTCTGTCCGTCACCAGTGGGAACAGGATCCCAGCCCGATTTTTTAAATACATTTTGCATGCTGAAATTATTCAGACTTAAACCTAAGCGGCCAACAATCATCCCGGCACCAAAGCCTCCTGAAAGTTCAATTTGATCGTTTGGTTTTTCTTCAACAGTATAGTCTAAATCAACGGTTCCGGTAGCTTGATTTGGTACAGGATTTACATTTAGTTTTTCTGGGTCGAAATGGCCTAGTTGAGCTAATTCTCTGATAGTTCTTGTGATAGCATCTTTACTGAATAAGTCGCCGGGCATTGACCGGATTTCTCGGATAATAACCTGATCATTTGTTTTTGTATTTCCACTTACGGTAACTTTATTTATTGTTGCTTGTTTCCCTTCGTACATTCGGATTTCTAAATCTATTGAGTCATTAATGTTGGCTACTTCAGTAGGAATTGAGTGATAGAATAGATAACCATTATTTAAGTAAAGATTTCCTACGGCATCTTCATCGTAAGTTAATCTTTTATCCAATAGTGCTTGGTCGAAGACGTCTCCTCTTTTTATTCCAAGAATTTTACTTAATTGGTCGCCTGAGTATTTTGTATTGCCTACCCAAGTGATTTTTCTGAAAAAATATTGATGACCCTCATTTATTGATAAATGAATATTTAATGTTTTTTCATCATTGGGATAAACGGTGTCACTGATTATTTTTGCATCGCGGTATCCCTTAGAATTATATTTAGCAATAATTTTATCCAAATCATCTTTATATTTTGCAGGAATATATTTTGAGGGTTTAAACATTCCATACCATCTTTTTTTCTTGGTATCTTTCATGAAACGCTTAATTTTTGTATTGCTAAAAACTTTATTGCCTTCAAAAGTTATATCGTTAATTTTAATTTTTGACCCTTTATTGATATCAAAAATTAAAATTATTGTATTTAATAGGCTGGTATCGTTAACTTCGTGAGTTTGTACTTTGATATTATAAAATCCTTTATCCGTATAAAATTTGACGATGGCATTTTTGGCATAGTTTATTGTGTTTTCTGTTACCTGGCTTCCTTTAACTAAATTAACTTTGTCTTCCAAATCCTTTTTTTTACCATTTTTAATCCCTTTAAATTCGTATCTTGAAAGGCGAGGTCGCTCTTTTAAGTGGATATTCAGGAAAACTTTGTTGCCTTGAACGCTATCAGCATAAATCTGCACATCTGAAAAAAGTCCTTGCTTCCAGTATTTTTGCACAATTGCTCGGATTTCATCACCCGGAATATAAATTTTTTGACCTATCGTAATTCCGGATACTTGTTTTAATGTGTTTACATTCAGGAATTTAATGCCACTAATTTCAAGTCCTCCAATTTCAAATTCTTTGGGATTAGCAAAGCTAAAGTCTTTTTGTGCTATTACACTAAAACTAAGTATGTTTAAAAGTATAAAAATCAGTGTTCTATTTTTCATATATGAGCTATTTTTTCTTATCGTTAATTCTTTGTTAATTGAAGGCAAATATAAACGTTTAATTAGATTATTTTTGAATTTGTTTGCTAATTTTTCCAAAACGTCTTTCTCTATGTTGAAAATTAAGAATGGCTTCTAAAAAATCTTTTTTCCTAAAGTCTGGCCAAAATTTATCGAGGAAATAAAGTTCGGAATAGGCCAATTCGTAAAGTAAAAAATTACTAATTCTGAATTCACCGCTAGTACGTATAATTAATTCTGGATCGGGTAAAAATGAGGTAGATAAAAAAGAGGAGATGTGTGCTTCAGTTATTTGTTGTATCTCTAGTTTTTTTTCTTTAACCTGACGAGCTATTTTCTGCATAGCATTTTTAATGTCCCAGCGTCCACTGTAACTTAATGCGAGAGTTAATGTTAATCCTGTATTTTTGCTGGTATATTCTA
Source organism: uncultured Bacteroidaceae bacterium (assembly GCA_964421365.1). Taxonomy (GTDB): domain Bacteria; phylum Bacteroidota; class Bacteroidia; order Bacteroidales; family DYOH01; genus CAYQXT01. The sequence continues at coordinate 2,180 of CAYQXT010000209.1, read as the reverse complement.
TCGCCGCACTTAATTCCTTTTGTACTTTGGAGGGCAGGTTACTGGTGTCGCCAATGGTTTTTAAACGCACATTTTTATCATGAAGTTCTTTTATCTCTTTGTGAATGGTATTTATTAATAAACTCATAAGAGCATCTACTTCACTTTTAGGTCGATTCCAGTTTTCGGTGGAAAAGGCATATAACGTAAGATAAGAAATTCCTATTTCTCCGGCAGCTTCAACTGCTTCGTGTACTGCGCGTACTCCATTTTTGTGACCAAAAACCCGGTTGTTTCCCTTTTGCTTAGCCCATCTGCCATTCCCATCCATAATAATAGCTATGTGCTTAGGCAATCCTTCTTTTTTAATATTGTCCTTTAACATCTCTTTTTTTTTAAGCACTAATACAAATTTATTTGTATATAGGCAAGCAATTTTAAATTATTATTCTTATTAAAAATTGATTTGTAGTTGCTTACTCTTTTAGTATGCTTTACAATCATACTTTGTGCTCTTACTTAATTCAAAGGCTACATTTAATTGTAGATTAATATAGCCATCATTATTGAAGTTCTGAGCGCTTTGTTTTAACGCAAATTTACTTCCTCTGCCTGAACTTGCTTCCGAACCCAATTTGTCTAAATAATCGGAAAAAGTATAATTGTAATTTAATTCGAGCGCAAAGTTAATTTTTTTATTTAAATTCCACTTCACTCCGCTTGCAAAAACAATTTTTGGCTGAATGGGAAAAACGCCCATCCCTGTCGCCATAAACGCTCCTATGCCTGTTGAAAGGTAGGGTACAACGCGAATTTCTTTTCCTTTTGGATAGTAGGACGTAAAATTAAATTGAGATGTTACGCTGATATCTGTAATGAAGTTTTCAAAATTATTATTCCTTTCTTGTTGATATCCACTGTGAGAGTGGCTGTCGGAAGCGCTTAATTTTGCTATTGAAAGGCTTGTATTTATTGCCCAGTAGGCCGATTGGTTACTTCGGTAAAAAGCTCCCAAAACGAGATTTGGAGGAAACTCTGGAGCCTGATTGCTGAGTTCACCAATATAAAAGAGAGCTCCGGTAGAAGCTCCCATATCGGCTGATTTCTGTGCTTTTACACTGGCAGAAATCAATAGTATGATAAAAAAAGTTAAAATTTTATTTGAATTTTGGTAGTCCACTTCTGGTTGAGCTTAGTTTATAGTAAATGGAAATATTTAGCAACATATAGGCATCATTGTAATTTGGACTTCCTCTGCGTTCACTTCCAAGGGCATTAGCATTCCATTTAGGGTCATCGGGTGAGATGGTCGTCTGAGTGGTATAGTCGGTTACAATATAATGTCTGTCGGCAAAATATTGGTTTAAAGCATAATCTTCTTTATTCCCCGGGATTAGTCCTCTTCCTACTGCATCATTAAAATTAAAATAGCGATTGCTGGCATCATCGAGATAGTCGGTAGAGGTATAACGGGCACTTAACTCAACTCCCAGAGACAAATAGCGGGTTAAGGTATATTTGATGCCAATTCCGATGGGGAGTGCCAGTGCTATTCGCTTATATTTTGGTGCTACCTTCACTAATACGCTGTCTGTGGCATACAATGGGTCATGTACGTATCCTCCTGTTTTATTGGTGTAGGCATAATAATCACTTACCCAACCTTCTCCTTCTGTTCCAAGTGGTTGTAGAGCATACCATTTACCATCAGTAGCCTGAGCTTTAGGGTTAAAGTATAAGGCTCCTGCTCCCACAAAAACATAGGCACTTAATAAATTTCGGAATCCACTGGAAATTTGGTAACGGGAGCTTGCTTTTTCTTCTAAAAAGAAATATTCTAATTGTGTACTCAATTCATAAATAGGACTTCTGAAAGCAAGATTCCTTGCGTATCGGCCAAAAGAGCCACTTCTTGCATCATTCCCGTTTAGAAAGGCATAATTAAACTGTGCCTTAAGGGCTATCATACTAAGCAATTTATAACGCATTCCAAAATTAAATCCGGGACGTGTGGCTGTGGCATCTAAGTCGCGTATTCCAGCAAAATGGGCGGCATCTTTTGCGCCTCCTCCCAAATCGCCCATGAAATTGGCCGTTCCTATGCCACCAAAAATATCATAGCGATATTGTTTCCATCTCTGTGCATTGGAAAAGACAGAAAATGGTATTATAAAAATAAGTATAAATACAATTTTTTTCAT
>CAYQXT010000208.1:0-7061 GCA_964421365.1 uncultured Bacteroidaceae bacterium | reverse complement strand
GGGAGGTTCAGAAGAAAACAGCTCCAGATATTAGTAGCAACAGATGTAGCTGCTAGAGGATTAGATGTTACCGATTTAACTCATGTAATAAACTACAATCTCCCTGATGACCCAGAGATATATGTACACAGAAGTGGACGAACCGGAAGAGCGGGAAAAGAAGGTTTGGCTGTTTCTATCCTGCACCTTAAAGAAAAAGGACGCTTACGTCAGATTGAAAAAATGGTTGGTAAAAAATTTGAAAAAAAATTAGTTCCACAAGGAAAGGAAATCTGTGAACGTCAATTGTTTCATCTTATAGACAAGATGCAACATGTAAAGGTGGCTCACGGACAAATCGAACAATATCTACCAGCCATAAACGAAAAATTAGCCGACTTAAGCAAAGAAGAAATTGTACAAGGCTTTGTTTCTGTTGAATTTAACAGTTTTTTGCAATATTATGAAAATGCAAAAGACATAAATGTGTCGGAAAAAGCAGCAAGCAGGGCAGACAGAGAGACAGGAAGAGAAAGACCTCAAAGAGGAAGGCATAATAATTTTCAACGTTTCTTCATTAATATTGGCGAAAAAGACGGAGTGCAAACAGGCGAATTATTATCTATTGTCAGCAAGAACCTGAAAAAAAGGGATGCAAAAATAGGAAAAATTGATATTATGAAAGCTTTTAGTTTTTTTGAAGTGGACTCTGAATACACAGATAATGTTTTAACCGGATTTAACAAAGCAAATTGGCGAGGTATAAATCTTAGCGTAGAATTAGCCGAAGAAAAACCTCGAAGGAACAGAAACACGAGGTCAAACGCAAACAAAAAAAGACGATTTTAAGTACTAACTCAGGCAGTTTTTTGAGTCCTGCCTGAGTTATATTTATTTTATTTTCTTTAGAAATTCAATATTCTCCCTAAACTTAGTATCAAAAAATGAAGGATTAAAAGTACGATTATAAACCACTTCATTTTGATTTATATTGTAATAACCTCTGATGTAGTAATGAGAAAGAGTGAATAAATAATCATCTTCAAATTCCTCAGGTCTGATTTCACTCAGAACGGCGAAATTATCAACTAAACTTGCCTCCTTTTGTTTAATCAGATTATTTACTTTATCCAAAACTTTTTCATCAATAATAATAACCACAGCTATACTTCCATAAGCCCTTCGTAACTGAAACCAATAATTAAGATAAACCTCATCGACAATAATTTCATCGGTAGTTTTGTAAAAAGAGTCATAATAACGAAAGCCCCCCTGTATGATTTTCTGTGCTATATTATCGGATGTCGTGTGGTGCAAAAAACGTAAGAAATTTCCTTTGGGCATCTCTAAAAGCTTATAAAATTTATCATCAAAATATTTACGCATTACCCACGAAATTTAAAATATATACAAATTTAACAATTTTTAGACAGATTACATAGCTTTTATAAAAATCCTTTTATACGGTAAACAGCACAGCCGATCATTTCTTTTAAAAGCATTCGCCAGATTTCAAAGGCTTCGGCATCTGGCACAAAATACTGATCGAAGTAATAAATTGAAGGTTCTGAAACAAAATCGACCGGAAGTACATCAAAGTTCAGCCCTACTTTCCGGAAGCAAGCTCGGGCACGGCGCATATGTGAAGCCGAAGTAACCAATAGCAAACTCTTTGATGCTAAGCTCAAAGAATCGAGTAATTCTTTTGAAAATACGGCATTTTCATGGGTATTTCTGGATTTTTTTTCCATTAAGATATCACTCTTTGGAATACCGAGATTTAACAAAAACTGCCGCAAATACACAGCTTCTCTGTTTTCGGGATGGGCAAAACTACCACTTCCTCCTGAAATCAGAAATTTACCCACACGCCCCTGTCTATACATTTCTAAGGGAAAAAGCAAACGGTCGGAAGCCTCACGCCATTCAATATGCTTCGTTTCGAAATTATAGCTCGACAAACCGCCCAAAACAATGGCAATATCATATTTTTTTTCAAAATTAGAAGACGAAAAAGGCAATTCCAATTTACCCATTGCACTGTCTGCAATCCAGCGATTAGAAAAAAACAAGAATAAAAGTAGCATCAGCCACATCAAACGTTTTTTTCGCTGGGTCTTTTTGGTAAATAATACCCAAAGCATGAAAAACAAAATCCACATTAGTGGCGTTAAAACAAAGGATAGCAATTTAGAAAGTATAAAAAACATCTTTTTTTGTGGCGAAGATAAAGCGAAAATTACTCTTTCCAGATAAAAATATTATTTTTGTTTAAAAAAATTGACTATAAAATTATTAGATAGCGACTTTTATTATTCGGCAAAACACCAAATCTATGTAAAAGGTTTTATTCTACATGATTCACTCTTTTACGAAAAAGAATTGATGGCCGAATTGGCCTTAAAAATAATTCAAGAAGAAAACTGGAAAGCACTAAATGGCCGATTTATTATCCTATACAAATCGGCAAACAAAATAGTCATTCTAAGTGATTTAATCCGCAGTTATCCCCTATTTTATAGCCAATCACAAACTAAAATTTATTTATCACAAGAGGCCTCTAAATTACTGAAACTTAATACAGAAATTAAGCTTAATCAAGAAGCAGCGCAAGTATTTTACCACTCGGGATATTGCATTGGTCAGAGTACTCTGATAGAGTGTATTGCACAAACTCAGGCGGCAGAAATTCTCACTTTATACTCTGATTATTCAAAAAATTCATTTTCTTACTTTGATTTTATCCCTCAAAAAAAACTTAAACCTGATTTTAATACAGCGAAAACAGAACTAAAAAAAATACTTTTTGAAATTTTTACTGATTACCTGCCTCTCTTAGAATATAGCCAGGTTGTTCTACCTCTCAGCGGTGGTTGGGATTCGCGTTTGATTGCCTTTATGCTTCACGAATTAAAGATAGAAAATGTAATCTGCTTTACATACGGAAAAAGGGATAATGCAGAGGTGCAAATTTCTAAACAAGTGGCTGAGAAGTTAAATTTCAAATGGATTTTTGTTGACTACGAAGCTCTTGCTTTTCCCAATTTATACGATAAAAAACTGAATGATTATCTACAATTCATGGCGAATTATTCTTCTATGCCCTTTTTGCAAGAATATTTAGCTGTAAAACACCTGAAAGAAAATAGCTTAATTCCTGAAAATAGCCTCATTATTCCCGGCCATTCGGCAGATTTTACAGCCGGCAGCCATCTCCGGCCTCATATTAATGAACAAATAAAAAGCGCTGAGATAAAAAAAATTATCATACAAAATACTTTCTTTTTAAACGGAAAATTTCATCCAAATACTAAACCGCTATCAAAACACAAAAGAATAAATTGTCATTCCTTTTTCAATCAAGTTCTTACAAAAACATACATAACTAACATAATACCGATTCGGGATAAGTCATTACAAAAAGAAAATTGGAACTTCTATCAAATAGAAAATTGGAACTACCACGAACGTCAAACAAAATTTATTGTTAATTCTGCCCGTATTTTCAATTATTTTGGCTACGATTATATCCTTCCATTTTGGGACAGACGATTTCAGAACTTTTTCAGGTCTCTTCCCTACTCTTTTCGTTTATATAAAAAACTATACAACAGTATTTTATCTGAACTATTCAAAGATAGAAAAATTAATTTTCAGCTTTCACAAATGCAAGAAAGCGATTTTAAATTTCGCAAAATAAAATCCATAATTAAAATTTTTCTTCCGCATTGTATAAAAAAACATCGACTTAGCACTAGCGACTGGATGAATTACGAAACATTTACTAAAGAAATGCTTATTGAATTGCAGAAAATAGGCTATAAATTCCCTGCGGATGAATATAACGCCATTATTACTGCTTGGTATCTAAAAAAATTAGCACTTGAAATAGATAAAACAAAACTTTATTTTTTCCATTGTGGATATTTCAACATTCCTAAAGCTGAAACCAGAATGTAGAAAGGATACACTAATTGTATTACTAAAAAAAGGAAAAAATTAAACTTTTTATGAAAGGATTTATGAAAATTGCTAAGAAGTAAAAAATCTGGTATCGACTTAATAATATAGGCTAATAAAAATCCTTTCAGAGAATAAAAAAATAAAAAAAATAAACTTAAATTAGTCGCAAAAACAAGTAAAGCCACAAAAATAATTTCAAAATCTAGATAAAATCGATTCTTAGAAGCCCAACGTTGCCGCTGGCGTATAAAATCTTTCCAATCCTTTTTTGCAAAGGTCTGAATTACTGTTTTTTGATTTTTTAGGAAAATAATTTTTCGTTGCTGCTTTTTGGCGCTCAAAAGAAGCATTATATCATCGCCTGATTCAAACGGCTGTTCGTAAATTTCTTTGTTTTCAAGGTACAACATCTTTTTAAAGGCTAAATTTGCCGCATTGCACATAATTGGCTTTTGAGAAATTATTGAAGCAGCACCCGAAGCAACCAAAGAAGCAAATTCCATAGTTTGTACTTTGCCAAATAAATTCGGCCCCAGCATCCACACTGGTGCTGAAATTAAATCGGCATCTTCTTGTTCAAAAGCGCAAGCCAGAATATAGAGCCAATCTTTTGGCAATCGGCAATCGGCATCAGTTGTTACAATATAATCTGCCGAACTTTGCTCTATTGCATAGGCAAGTGCCTGTTTTTTACCTTTCCGGTTTTTAGGTAAATTTAATAGTCTAACAGTAGAAATAAGTGCACTTTTCTGCTTTGCTAGCTCAAAGCTATCATCAGAAGAATGGTCGTTAATCAATAAAATTTCAACATTTTGGTAAGTTTGATTCTGCAAATCAGAAATCAACGCAGCCAAATGTGCTTCTTCATCTTTGAAAGGAATAACAAGGCTTAATTTAATAATCGGCAATTTTTCTATACGAAAAAATGGTTCTCTTTTATAAAAATACCAATATATTCCTATTTTAAAGGCATATATAAAGATGAACAAAAAAACTATAAGCAAAATATAAAACATCAATACTCTTGATTTTTAAAATATTCAGCCGCTTTTAGCATTCGTGAGCCATACCACGAAAACATTTCTCCATCCACAAAACAGATTTTAGCTGATGGAAATAATTGGGCAATCTCTTGTGCATGAACGTCTCTAAATTTGTAGGGTTCGGAGGACAATAAAATCACTTCCGGCTTAAGTTTGTCCAAAACAGATTCGTCCAATACCGGATAATTGCCAGCCAAGTGGCTGCATAAATTCACAAATCCTGCTTTTTGAAGCATACTATTAATATAGGTATTTTTTCCGATTGTCATATACGGGTTTCGCCAAATGAGATACAGAGCCTTACGTTGCGGGCAAACAGGTATAGAGGCAAATGCTCGTATAATTTCTTCAACAAGATTTTGTGCAGTATCTGTCTTTCCCAGTAAATCACCAATCTCGCTTATCATCTCCAAGGCATCTTCATAATTTCGAGAGTCGGTAATATAGACACTCGTTTTTTTCTGTAAGGATAGAATTTGATTTTTTGTATTTTCCTCCTTACTCGCAAGAACTACATCCGGCTTAAGCAACAAAATTCGTTGAATATCAATATTTTTTGTCCCTCCAATCTGACTAATTTGCCTAATTTCGGCAGGATGAATACAATATTTGGTTCTTCCCACAAGTTGCTCACCCAATCCTAAATCAAAAACCAACTCACTTATTGATGGGACAAGGGAAACTATTTGCTGTATTTTTTTCATCGCTATTTTTTTCTACGGTCAAATATATGTAAATTTCGTTCGTTTGAAAAAATAAACAAACGAAACAGGCCATGAAAAAGTTTTAAACACACAACGAGTATAAATATATAGGCAGATGAAGTGACAGCAAGGGGCTGTACCAAAAGTAGAAAAATAAAAATAGTACAAAAAACACCTTATTACTTTATTTCACTTACAGATTGTAAGAAAAAACAAACAAAATAGTTTTGATACAGCCTCTCATTTGGTACATAAAATTTTACTATGTGTACTAAAATGACTTATCTGGTTCAAAATAAGTGTAAATTGTATATGGTTAATGGAATTCACCATTAAAGAAATGTGGTAAATATAAAAACATAAATGGATGAAAAAAATTTCGCTTCTCTTTGCAATCTTAGCAAGCTTTGGAATACGGCTATACGCCGATACAACCACAGTATATGGCAGGGTGCCAAGCTATGCCAACAAAAAACTACAATTGCGTTACGAACGCGACCCCATTACCGGAAAAAAGGAAGTTTTAACGAGTACCCAAGCCGATAGTACCGGAAAATTTTTATTCAAATTTGACATTAATCGTGTATATTATGCCTTTTTGGAAAAAGGGAAACTCAGAGGCTATATATTCCTTATTCCGGGGAAAAATTATGAAATTACATTACCAAAATTTCAGCCCAAAGACACAGCAGATATTATCAATCCCTATTTTGAAGCCTATGAATACTATATTAAAATACTAAATGGTAAACCAAGAGGTTTAAATGCTTCCATTCACGATTTCGACAATCAATTTACCCGTTTTCTAAATCGCCACTACCAAATCATTAGCGTGCAAGGAAACAGAGCACGCTTCGACACCATAAATACCTATTTCGCAAATAGATACCTCACCGTTCGTTCCAATTTCTTCAAAAATTATATGCGATACAGCATAAAAAGTCTACAAGCTACAACGCTAACCCAAGCTCCCAACAAAATCTTCACAGAACTTCTGGACGAAAAGGCAGATGATTTCCAAAATCCGGCTTTTCATGATTTTTTTGAACAAATTTGCGGAAATTATTTTAGCTATTTTAAAAATGACCCGACATTTGTACAAGCAGTAAACACATCTAATGCAAAAAAATGCCTGCAAATAATCGACAATAAAGGCTGGCTGAAAAAACAAAAATTGCAACATTACGCCTTTCTTAAAGGCTTATACGATGCCTTCTACAACCATAGCTTTGCCGAAGACACCCTAATTTCCCTACTTACAAACTTTATGGAACTTAATTCTGACGAGAATTTACATTTTTCGGCCACACAAATGCATACACTTTTCACCCAGCTAAAAATTGGCAATCCGGCTCCTGATTTTGAGCTATAC
>CAYQXT010000207.1:0-7083 GCA_964421365.1 uncultured Bacteroidaceae bacterium | reverse complement strand
CAGATGCGGTTCCAAGCGTTGGGTGAAGGTAAAACTGAGCCTGCACGATATGGTGTATGGCGTAGAGAAAAAAATTAAGGTAAAAAAATACATAGCCTGTGATGCCTGTAATGGCAGCGGTTCGGAAGACGGGCGAACAAAAACCTGTCCTACCTGTCATGGGCATGGTCAGGTAACACAAGTTACCCAGACATTTTTGGGCCAGATGCAGTCTACCGCTACTTGCCCTACTTGCCATGGAGAAGGCAGCATGGTTGAACATAAGTGCCATAAATGCGGTGGTGAAGGAATTATGCGTGGTGAAGATGTGGTTGAACTGAAAATTCCGGCCGGCGTAGTAGATGGAATGCAGCTTTCAATGAGCGGAAAAGGGAATGCAGCACCTCGTGGAGGTGTCAATGGTGATTTGATTATTCTTATCACTGAAGAAGAACATCCTGATTTAGAGCGCCACGAAAGAGATTTATTATATAATTTGAATATCAGTTTTCCTGATGCTATTTTGGGTACCACAGCCGAAATCCCTACGGTGGATAATCCCGTAAAAGTGAAGATAGAACCGGGAACTCAAGCTGGTAAGATTCTACGATTGCGTGGCAAGGGTATTCCTGATGTGAATGGATATGAACGTGCTGGAGATTTATTAGTGCGTGTAAGTATTTTTGTACCTCGACATATTACCAAAGAAGAGCGTAAATTGGTGGAAAAATTAAGAGAAGCAGAGAATTTTAGCGCCTCTAAAGCACAAAAAGAAAAAGGCTTTTTTAGTAAAATGAAAGACTTTTTTTGACTAAAAAAACATACAATAAGCTCGCAGGTCTGACGACACTGCGAGTTTGTCCAATGACTCAAAGCGATAGTGGTGGATTCTTAACTTTAATTATAGATTCACTGTATCGCAGCATTACAAGTGAGGGCTTCGTTGGGAGCAAAACTCTCGCTATTTTTGTTTTTTGTGTTCATCCGAACATTAGACATTTTTTTAGGTTTCCACAGAATATCTTTTCTTTAGAGTTTTAATTTGTCCATAGAATTGCTCTTATTATTCCTTAAATTTCCAATGTTTTTTTCAATAAATTCACATTTAGTTAATTAGTCTCACTAAGTTTGATTTCTAAAGGTGAGTTTGGTTTAAAAACCGATCGGACGGATAGATTTATTAAAACTGTAAAAATAGACAGCTAACTTACAATTGATTAATGAAGTCGTCCGACCGATTTCGATACAAATTCACTTTTTTATACTGGACTCAAAGGTGAATACAATTTTGAAGGACTTTTTTAAATATAAGTAAAAGCCTGTGGTTTTTACTTATATTTAAGGTTATTTAAAAATTTCTTCTTACCTATAAATGCGGTGGGTGACGAGAAATTATAGTGAAATTAGATAAAATACGGTAAGCTGTATTTTGGAAAGAAATAGTTGTTTTTTTTAATAAAAAGAATTACTTATGTGGAATATTGTATAATAATTAAAATGAATGACTCATGCGTTACTCCATTTTGCTATTTGTCACCATACCTTTTATTCCCTCTATTTTAATGGCACAAACAGATAGTACCGAGATTAAAGATCTTTTTGATTATTCTTTAGGAGAATTGATACAAATAAAAATTTCCACTGCATTTAAAATTTCAGAGAAAGCCACAGACGCACCTGGCACCGTTTATGTTGTGAATAGGCGACAGATAGAAGACAGAAATTATTCCTGCTTGAAAGAACTTTTGGCCGATATTCTTCAGATTGAAATTCAGAGTAAATCAATTGCCCAAAATTCGGACATATTTACGATTAACGGTGTGGCCGGAAATAAAAAAATTCTGTTGTTAATGGATAGAATCCGTGTCAATGTTGCTTCAGGCACTTATTCTTTGTTTCTTAATCAGTGCTCGGGCTTTATGAATGCCAATAAATACGAGAAAGATCGCTCGATAAAAACAGAAAGACAATTAAACTATCGTTTTTCGGATAAGTTTAATTCTATTGTTGGAATATCTTACGAATATATGAGCGTTGTCCCAAAGACCAGTGACTTGCCGGTGCAGTACAATGAGTTAAAATCGCCGGAAAATAAAAATATTTTTTATCCGGATACAAATGTGAATGATTTAAATGGCAACGACTTAACTATTTTACAGACTATTTATCATATAAAATACTGTAATTTAGGTTCTTATGTTCGGTTTCAATACTTGTTTTTCGACCAATTATCGTTAACTGCCGGAACCCGCATCGACTATGATTCTCAGTATAAAAATACGTTAAATCCTCGTATCGGTTTAGTTTTTAAGCCCACAAATAAATGGAGTATGAAATTACTTTATGGACAAGCCTATTTAGCTTCATCACCATATAAAGCCTATCAGCACTGCGGTGCTTTTTATGCCATCCGAAATAGTGCAGACGAAGTTACTGGTCTGGCCAGTAATTTCTTGCATTTGCCTAATCCAGATTTGCAACCGGAAAAAAGGATTTCCTATGATGCTAATTTAATGTATCAGTTTAACCAAAATTTAGCTTTTACGGCCAATGGCTATTACGGGCAAATTTCTAATCTTATTGAAGAGGCCGAATATGATAATCTCGTGTTTCATGGTGTAATAGTGGAGAATGTTGGCAAACCTATTATGAACAAGCCATTTGCTGTTGTAAATCTGACTGCAAATTACCAAATTGCAAGCATATACAAATATAGCCTGAGTACATTTATCAAAATCAAAAATCTATTTAATACAAGATATTATAATGCTGTATTTCAAGGTTTTGATTTAGCGCCACAAGATCCAGTAAGAGCAAATTTGGGGCTGAAAGTCAATTTTTAATTTCAATTATTTGGTAGAAACAAGTGAGGGCTTTGTGTTAAGCAAATATCTTGCTACTAAACAAAAAACAAAACCATGTCGAAACCTTTTTTACAATCCGTAGCGGAAGATTTTTATCAAAATCAGTTTAAAAAATACAATAAACCGGTACTTATTTTCCCTAATAAACGGATGATTGCTTATTTTAGGAAGTATTTTGCCCAAGCAGTAGGGAAATCGGAGTTTTCGCCCTATATTCTTACAATAGAAAGCTTTGTACAACAAATTCTTAAACTCACTGTTCCCGATAAGCTTATTTTGCTTTTCCGGCTTTACGATGCCTACAAAAAGGTACTTGGTGATAAAGCTCAGTCATTAAGCGAATTTTATAATTTTGGTGATACCTTACTCTCTGATTTTAACGAATTAGATAGTTATCTTATCGACATAAAAAGCTTGTTTACTAATATAAAAGACTTAGCCGAAATTTCGGATGTTCATGATTATCTCAGCGATGAACAAATAGAAATCCTGCAAAAATTCTGGGCACATTTTCAGTCCGAAGGAATGAGTGGTCAGAAAGCTAAATTCTTGTTACTTTGGGAAAAGATACCGGAAATCTATGAAGTCTTTACGCAAAGTCTGTTGCACGACCATTTGGCTTATGACGGTTTGCAATTGCGAAAAATCACCGAATTAATACAAAAAGGCGAATATCATCCTAAGTATCATTATTTTATTGTTGGCTTTAATGCGCTGAATAAAGCACACCACAGTATTTTTGGCTATTTGGCTAAGCAAAATAGGGCTAGTTTGTATTGGGATTATGATGCTTATTATTCTGAAAATAAGGCCCAGGAAGCCGGGTTTTTTATTCGCCAAAATCTTAAACGCTATAAAGAAAGCACAATTAGGCTGGCCGATACAGCTAAACTTGCTGAAAATAAAGATAACTGGGAAGTTATAGCCGTGGCAGGCGATATTCGTCAGGCGCAGATTATAGGTCAATTGGTTCACCAAATCCCAAAAGATAAAACTATCGGGATTATTCTTGGAGATGAAAATTTGCTCTTTCCAATTATGAATAATTTGCCCGAAGATATTGATAATTTTAATGTTACAATGGGTTATCCTTTTCAGAGTACTTTTGTGTATCAGTTATTAGTGGCCTATTTCAGATTGCATCAGTACGGTATTGAATTTAAAGAAGAAGCTCATTTTTTTTATCCGACCAAATTAATCAACGAGATACTTGATAATCCGCTTATCAAAGAATTTGAGACTAACGAGAGTTTAGACCTGCAAAAGCTAATAAAAAAAGCCGGAATCATTCGTTTGGCCATCGAAAAGCTTAAAGAGGTGGCACATCCATTGTTTACCGATTTTTTCTTTGTGAAAAATACTACGAACGATTTATTAAACAGTATTTTAAATGTTTTGTACGCTCTTTTTTCGCAGCTAAAATCAGATGAGGATAAACAAGAAGGCGTAGAAATCGAATACATTATACAAGCGCATAATCAACTTAAAAAACTTAGCGAACTACTTGTGCACGAAGATGTTGATGTGTTATTAAGTGTAAAAATCAGTTTACAATATCTGGCTAATCTGAGTGTTCCTTTTTCGGGCGAAAAATTAGAGCGTATTCAGATTATGGGGCTAATGGAAACACGTAGCTTAGATTTTGACTATCTGCTGTTTGCCGATGCTAACGAAGGCAAGATTCCTAATATTTCGCAGGCTATTTCTTTTATTCCACAAATGTTACGCAAGGCTTTTGAATTGCCTGTTACGGCTTATCAGGATAGTATTTTTGCCTATCTTTTTTATCGGCTTTTGCAAAGAAGCGAAAAGACTTATATTTTGTATAATTCGCTAAACAGTAGTACCTCAAGCGGAGAGCTTACCCGCTATATGATCCAATTAAAATACGAAGCCGGATTTGCTCACTTCAAAAATCATAAAATAAATGTCCGGCCTACGCAAAAAAAAGAAATTAATATCGAAAAAACGGCCAAAATTCAAAATATTCTTGCTAACTATTATTCTGATAGCGACAAACCATTTAAAAGTATTTTCCCTACCTTTCTGAGTGTCTATTTGAAATGCCCTTTACAGTTTTATTTCAAATATCTGACAAAAATAAAACCGCTTGTTGAAGAATTCAAGGAATTAGATTACAGAGATATTGGTAATATTTTACATGGTGTTTTGGAAGATAGTTATCAGAAATTAGTTGTAAACAATAAAATTTGGGTAAGGAAAGACAGTTTGCCTGTTTTAGAGGAAGGCTTAAGCGAGTTGGTTCACGAAAAACTGATGCGTAACCACGAACATGGTAGTTTTGAGGAACTTTCTGGTGGACAAAAACTTATGGCCGAAATTATTGAGAGTTATTGCCGCTTTGTGTTTGAATACGACATTAAAAAAAATGCACCTTTTGAGATTCTCGGAATGGAGGAAGATAAATATTCTATTCTTCAGGAATTTACACATAAAGGTAAAAAGGTAATTTGCAAATTATCTGGTATCTTCGACCGTATCGACCGCGTGAACGGCATTACCCGTATTATTGATTATAAAACCGGTGAGGCGAAAATGGAATTTTCGGATTTGTATGCTTTATTTGAGCGCGAAAATAAAAAAAGATTAGAGGCTATATTCCAGGTGCTTACCTATGGCTTTATTTTCTATAAAAATACTACTATTGTTCCCGAAACCGCGATTTACAAAATACGCCAAATTGCTATGCCAAAATTTAGTCCCCTTATTAAACAAAAAATAAATTCCAAAGAAAAAAAGGCTTGCATGACTGAATTATCAACGGATTTTGTGTTTGAGTTTGAAGCGAATTTGGTAGAATTAATAGAGGAAATTTTTAATCCAGATGTGTCTTTTTATCAAACAAAAAATGAACTAACTTGTACTTATTGCCTTTATAAAGTTATTTGTAACCGAAAATAGGAAATAGGATTCGGGATTTTGAATTCAGGAATCGAAAAACAGGATTAGGAAATGTAAGATGTGGTTTGCAATATATAATGGTTATATGATTATTATAATGTTGTTTATGAGAACTTTGCCAAAGTTTTATAACTTTGGCAAAGTTGAAAAATATTATTCAGAGACTTTCTCAATTAAATCAACAACGCGGTTTGAATAGCCCCATTCGTTATCGTACCAAGAAATGATTTTTACCATATTCCCGATAACCATTGTGCTCAATGCATCAAAAATAGAAGAATGTGGATTATGAATGATATCTACAGAAACAATAGCATCTTCGGTATATTCCAGAATTCCTTTCATTTCGCCTTCTGCCGCTTTTTTCATTGCCGCATTTACTTCTTCAATGGTAACTTCGCATTTTAATTCGGCAACAAGGTCAACCATGGAACCCGTTGGAGTGGGAACGCGAACCGACATACCATTCAGTTTTCCGGATAATTTAGGGATTACTTTACCTACCGCAATCGCAGCACCGGTAGTAGTTGGAATCTGTGAAACGGCAGCCGAACGTCCACGACGTAAATCGTTATGCGGACCGTCTAAGATAACCTGATCGTTTGTGTAGGAGTGAATTGTAGTCATCAGACCTTTTTCTATGCCGAAAGCATCATCTAAAACTTTAGCCACAGGAGCTAAACAGTTTGTAGTGCAAGAAGCATTAGATACACAAGTGTCTTCAGCTCGTAAGTCGGCATCATTAACGCCTAAAACAATCATATTGTCGATGGCATCTTTTGCGGGTACAGTCAGGACTACTTTTTTAGCGCCATTTTTCAGGTGATCGCCATAGCCGCCTCTGGCACTTTCGCGTGAACGGAAAACTCCGGTAGATTCTACTACCACATCGGGAGTTTCAGCCCATGGAATATTTGCAGGGTTTCTTTCTTCGGTAACTTTAATTTTTTCCCCGTCAACAATGATATTTCCCTCATCATATTCTACTGTACCCGGGTATTTCCCTTGGGTAGAATCATATTTCAACAGATTAGCAAGAACTTTGTTGCTAGTTAAATCATTAATACCTATAACTTCAAGATTATCATGCTCTTGAATTATTTTAAATACATTACGACCAATTCTGCCAAATCCGTTAATGGCAACTTTTACTTTAGACATATCGTATACTCTTTTGTGTGAATAATTACGGCAAAATTAGGGATATAATTTATATCAACAAGTAATTTCACAAAATTTTAAGTTAATTATTTACCAAATTTTAGGAATATTTTTAATTTATTTTTTACGCAAACGATTAAATTCTATTTTTGCATCA
>CAYQXT010000206.1:0-7113 GCA_964421365.1 uncultured Bacteroidaceae bacterium | reverse complement strand
ATAAAACGATGAAAACAACAAATTTACAGAGTATCCTCGTGATACTCCTTTTCGGCCTATTTGTCTTACTGTTGAGCCAATGCAATAAAAACAAAATTGAGGCACCGGCCCAACAAGACACAAAAGATTCCATAGACCCCTATGCTAATTATAAAAATTACATTAAAGTAACCGTTAATGATTTAGTATGGCAAGCCGATACGATAACCGTATCGGGCGAAAATAGTAGTTCGCCACTTGGATTTTTTAATGGCTATGTACTAACAGTGGCTCATAAAGAAGATTCTATAGGTATGGGTTTAATCTTATTTCCAAAAGATTCGGACAATTCAGGTGGTATTTTTAGTGTGGGTAAAATGGTAAATGGATACGACAGCACTATTGTAGCACTCATGGGAAGTATCAAATTGCAATACTGGAAGCACAACACTCAAAAACATAACTATAGCGGAAAATTCACCATAGATTATGATAATTTAACCTTTGGGCAAGGACATGTTGAATGCGAATTTTATAATGTAGATTCTTTTATTGCCTATCACCCCCAAACCTATGAATTAGACACAAGCAAGGTCTATGGCTACGCCCGAAGGTGGTATTATGTAGGCGAAACAGACGGAAGTCTGACAAATTTCAAATATCCTGTCCCCGCCCCCTTACACATTCCCGTATTCCATTTCACTACCGGTAAGGTGGCCGATGAAGAAGGAGATATTAGTATGTATATGTATAAATATTTCTGTGTCATTGAGATAACATCTCAAAGGGATGGATATGTAGGTACATGGGAAGTACAAAATGACACATTAAGGCTTCAAAAAGTAAATTATTATGAACCTTTTATAGATTACGCATGGGATGCCGAATTTATTCATCATTTAGAGGACGTATACAGAGACGATTTTGAAATCGAAAAACAAAATAATATACTAAAAGTGTTCTTCGATAATCACCAAAAGGCTTTAATTTATTATGCAAAGCCCGAAGAGTACGGCGATAGTATTTATCCGCCCCGCAAAAAATCAATCAATAGTAATTATTTTAAATCTTTAAAAAATGAAACACAAAATAAATATAATCTTATTAGTCGTCTTAGGAATTTGTATCGCCAATAAAGGCTTTACGCAAAAACACCGGAAAACGCCGGTGGGCTATTATAATAAAGCGGTAAGCATACCGTTTATTGCAGTTCCGACACTTAGCAACAAGGAGATAAACAAGTCCCTGTCCAAAGCTCAAGCAGAGAAACACGCACTGCTATCTATCGGAAAACAAATTAACATTAATTTTAACGCAAAGGCCGGTAAACACCAAATAAAAGGGGGTAATCTGCGACAGTTAAAAATAGCAGTACAAGGCGTTAAAGGAATTGCCCTTTCCTTCGATCAGTTTAATTTAGCTCCTGAGGCAGAATTTTATATCTATAACGAAGAACATACGGCCTCAATAGGCCCTTTTACCCGAATAGATGTAGTAGATACAAAGAATTTTGCCACTTTACCCCTGCAAGGAACACACATTATTCTGGAACTCTATGAACCGAAGAATAAATCCATGGAAAGCACCATTCATATTGACGGAATATCTTTAGTTCCTGAATCGCTAACCAAAACTCAACAAATTATTAACCAAACACTTAATAGGGAAATTGGCATTAATTGCCCCGAAGGACAAGCATGGCAAAAAGAAAAAAATGCGATTGTGGCAATTGTTTATAAAGATAATAGCCATAATTATTGGAATGAAGGTACAGCCGCTCTTGTTCGTAAAGTACATCCGGATGGCAGTTTGCACATGCTTTGTGCCAAAACAAATTTTCAACCAAGTTATCCTTCTTCCGATTATATACGCAATATTGTTTGGCACTCCTTTTTTGTATTTAATTATGATGCAATAGGCTGTACTACAACAATTAAATCACCGGAACAAGTAAGTACATATCCAAATGTTTATGTGGGCTCATTTCATGGCGTAGGAAATAGCGGAAATACCAATAATAATATGGCTCTTTTGTATGTTCTGGCAGACCGTGTACCCGATGATGCCAAATATTATCAATTAGGCTGGGATATATCAAGCGATAATTATTCGGCCTATTCGCCCTTTGCAATAATAGGACACGAAGCAGTAGAGCAATATAATGGATATAAATATATCCGATCTAAAAGTATTGCCTTTGCTAATTATAATTATCCGAGCTATGGCGGATTTTATGTTTACCTTAACGATGGGAGTGCCAACTTTTCCGGAGCACCAGTAATAGAGACCCGACATCACCGTTATATAGGTGTTTTTGAGCACAGTGATAATAGTGTAACTTCTCTTAAGCATATGTGGAACTACAGTAGCTCAACTTGGGGTTCTCAATACATCTTAAGCTCCATTTTAGGCTCCGGCACAAACATCCTGACAACCGATGGCCTAATCTGTATAGAGACAAAAAACATCACCTATACCAGCCCTATATACTCCACCCAAAACATAAAAGCCGATGAAAATATCTATATTTCGTCTGTGGTGTATGGCGGTAGTTGCATAGCGGCAGCAAATGAAAGTATTGAACTTAAGCCCGGCTTTGAAGTAAAACCCGGAGCCAGTTTTGAAGCCAACAATAATCCTTGTCATTAACTTTTTGATGCTCAATTTGTCCCCCATAAAAGAAGACAATTGAGCGTCTTTTTCCACTCCACCTGCATCAAAAAAAATTCCTAATTAAATCCCACCTTTGTAAGAAACAAAAAAGCGACATGATTATACTATCCAACGATGGCAAAAAAATAATCAGTTTTGAGTTGCTCATACCCGAAAACATCAAGTTCACAGACGAGCAATTGCTTGCCCTCTGTGAGCTGAATAAAGAATTGCGCATCAAAAAAATAGAAAATGAAAAATTAATTATTATGAATCCTTCAGGTGGTATTACTTCAAACAAAAATTATTTTTAACACTTTGTTACTTCTGAAAAAATAATGAAGTGTTGTACCTTATGACTTTAAAAAAATTAGTCAAATCTGTGTTCCTATTTTATCTGAAATGTTTCCCGAAGCAAAATAAGACCACCAATAAATGCCGGAACAAAAATATTGACACTCCAAATAATAAATCCGGCTAAAAAAACAGGAAGTGCGGCTATTCCGTAACTTTTAAACAAAAGAATAGCTACCGAAGCTCTCACACCAATATCTATGGCATTTAGTAGGGGTAAAATATGCAAAACAAACAATAGTATGGCCGTGATCTGAGCCAAAAGAAGAAAATTCAATTCTATTCCGGACAAACGATAAGCCCAGAAATACTGTAAGAGATAAATTGAGTACCTAAAAACACTCAGCACAAAAATTTTGATGAGTAAAGAGCTATTCAAACCCAAAAAATAAGCTTTCACTTTTATAATCTGCTTTTGAAAGAAATTTCTAAACCTACGAAATAAAAAAGGAAGTAAGAGAATAAAAATAAGAACAAATAAAAAAATACTGAAATTGTGTTTGGTTAGTGGTAGTTTCTTAGAATAAAAGAAAAAGGCCAAAATTCCGCTTAATAATGTAACAATCATCTGAATACTACTATTCACTCCCGCTAAAAAAATAGTTTTTTTTCTTTTTTCAACAGACATAAATAAAGCCCTACCCGGAATTTCCCCCAAACGGTTTGGTGTAAAAACACCACTGGCAAGCCCTGCTAAAACCTGACTTAGCGCCCTTTTAAAGCGAATTTGAGTAAAAGAGTTCAGCAGGATTTTCCATTTAATGGCTTCTATTGCCCAATTAATAAAAGCAAAAGTAAGGATAAACACAAGAAAAACAAGGCTTTGAAACAAACTCTTCTTATCAAAACTATGTAAAGAAGTTAGCAGCTTATCCCAATCAGTAGAAAGCTGCCTGAAAAGGTAATAATAAGCTGCTACAACAATAGTAATTTTTATACCGTATCGGTATCGCATTTTGTTTGCCATTTTTCGTATTTCAATAAACACCAACAAGTTACTAATAAATATTTACAAACATACGAGAATGATTTATTCTTTAGCGACAATCAGAATTAACAATTCACCATTGATTAAATATCAAAACTTTGCTATTTGGCGGCTTTATGAAAAACAAAAATTTAACGAATCTCTTCTTTAACAGGATGATGCTTGTTTATTATTGGCAATAAAATAAGTGCAATAGCACCTACCACAATAAGCATCAGCGTCATAGATTCGTGTACTGCAAAAGCAAAAGCAGCTCCCTGAGGATTAACCGGAATGCCATAAATTGCAAGGGTTTCAAAAGTCATAAAATGCCAGGCACCAATGCCGCCGGGTACTGGAACCACCATTCCCAAACTGGCCATCACAAATACAGTAAGGCCTATTAATGGATTTAATCCCGAAGTGAAATCAAAAGCAAAAAAGCACACATAAATCATCAAGTAATACAAGAAGAAAATGAAAAAGGAATGAAAAATAAACCAGCCTTTCTTTTTCATATGCGCTATCGTTTTCATCCCCTCCCAAAAATTAAGTCCAAATTGTATTATCTTTTGTGCCCATTCGGTATGCTTAAATTTAACAAAAATTAACCAAATTGCAATTAATCCTAAAACAAACATGATGATTAGCATAAATATAATCGATTGATTGCTTATAGACTGATTCAATTTTTCGTTTACATTGGTAACTAAAAATTGAGAGATTTGTTTGAACTGTGTAATAACAACAAAAACAAGCATCAGTAAAAGCACGACCATATCAACCATACGCTCTAAAAAAACGGTTCCTAATGCCTTTGAGAAAGGCACTTTCTCGTATCGATCGATAATCGTGCATCTAGAAATTTCGCCCAAACGAGGTAAAGCCAAATTGGCCAGATACATCACCATCACGGCAAAAAAAGTATTGATAAATCCGGGCTTACTCCCCAGCGGTTCCATTAAAATTCGCCACCTTAATGTTCTGCTTACATGACTAATAAGTCCAAGAACCAAGGACAGGCCAATCCACCATAAATTTGCCTGTTCTAAAGATTTTTTGAGGGTCTCTATTTTTATATTCCGATAAGCCAACCAAAAAAGAAGGATTCCCAAGCCAAAAAAAAGCACAAAACGCAGCGTATTTTTCCAGAATTTAGTCATGAATAATAATTTAGGGCAAAGAAAACGCAATTTACTCTAAAAATAAAGCAAATTTTAGTTAAAATGTGATTATTATACCTACTTCTGAAATTTGTAAATTCTTATTGATAACTTACAGATGTGCTGGAACGAGCAAAATCTAGCATACAAAATGCGATACCGGCACGGTATAAAATCGCAACAAAATAAAAAATATTTAAAAGCATACTACCTCAATCCGTTAAATTGGTATCATTCGTACAGCTGCAAATTAGTGATTCTTTTATCTTAACCAAAGAATTTTTCGCCAAAGTTATAGTATGAATTCCCAGTAAAATATTGGCAGCATTATAGAGTTTAAACTCTTTGCAAGATGAATTATACTATTACATTTGTTTAGTGAGGACTTCACTTTTTAGCGAAACCCTAGCGAGTAGTGCGATGCGCAAGGGATTGCAGCGGTAGCGCGCCTTATGCAGGGCTTACAAAAGCCGGTAAAAAAGAGTGTAGGAACGGAACTCCTTTTTTGACGTGCTTTTGTTGCCCTGTATAAGGAGTACTACAAGCGAAAAGCCCGCTCGTGCGCCCCCTAAATAATTACAAATTACTTATTACGAATACTGTTCTACAATACGTTTAATTTCTAATTTCCAAATCTCCAATTTTTCTTTTTCAAAAAAGTTTTCAAAAGCTATTTACATTTAGACAGATAATTTTACCTTTGTAGGCTGAAAATATGCTTAGCATAAATTAATTTTTGTATAATATTTTAGTATTCTGATAAATGGAAATTCCAACAAAGTATGCACCCACAAATGTAGAAGATAAATGGTATAAATTTTGGCTCGATCAAAAAATATTTCATAGCGAACCTGATGAACGTAAACCTTTTACAATAGTAATTCCGCCTCCAAACGTAACCGGCGTATTGCACATGGGGCACATGCTCAACAATACCATTCAGGATATTTTAGTACGGCGCGCACGTATGCAAGGATATAATGCTTGCTGGGTACCCGGAACCGACCATGCTTCAATAGCTACCGAAGCTAAAGTAGTAGCAAAACTCAAGCAAGAAGGCATTGACAAATGGGATTTATCCCGCGAAGAATTTCTCGAACACGCATGGAAATGGAAAGAAAAGCACGGTGGAATCATTCTTGAACAATTGAAAAAACTGGGTGCTTCCTGCGATTGGGCTCGCACAAAATTCACCATGGATGAAAATATGAGTCTGGGCGTAATCAAAACTTTTGTGGATTTGCACAACAAAGGCTATATTTATCGTGGAATAAGAATGATAAACTGGGACTCTTCAGCCAAAACTGCCATTTCTGACGAAGAGGTTATTTACAAAGAAGTTCAATCAAAATTATATTATCTGAAATACAAAATTGAAGGCAACGAAAATGAATTTGTAACCATAGCCACCACTCGTCCCGAAACCATTCTCGGCGATACAGCCGTATGTGTAAATCCTAAGGACGAGCGTTTTACTCATCTTAAAGGCAAAAAAGTAATTGTACCATTAGTAAACCGTGTTGTTCCTATCATTCAAGACGAATATGTGGATATAGAATTTGGTACAGGTTGTCTGAAAATCACTCCGGCTCACGATGAAAACGATTATAAAATTGGCCTTACTCATAATCTACAAAGTATTAATATACTAAACGATGATGGTACATTAAGCGAAGCTGCTCAACTATACGTTGGTAAAGACCGTTTTGAAGTGCGGAAAGAAATAATAAAAGACCTTCAATCAGGTGGATATGTAGCAAAAATTGAAGATTATGTAAATAAAGTAGGTTTTAGCGAGCGAACCGATGCCGTTATAGAACCAAGAATATCCATGCAATGGTTTGTCAGTATGAAAAAGCTGGCCAAACCCGCTTTAGATGTAGTAATGAGTGAGGAAGTAAAGTTTCATCCGTCAAAATATAAAAATACCTATCGCCACTGGATGGAAAATGTACGAGACTGGAATATCTCTCGTCAATTATGGTGGGGACAACGCAT
>CAYQXT010000205.1:0-7127 GCA_964421365.1 uncultured Bacteroidaceae bacterium | reverse complement strand
AAGCCTCGAAGAATATTGGAAAAGAACGGGTGAAACAAAAAAATTTATCCGAAGAAATCCCAAAGGAGTGGGGAAAAACAAAGGTGTTGAAAACTGGATTGCTCCTTCGGATGGTATATTAAGAAACTCTAACTGGACAGATATGCTGGCTTCAAAAAAAGAAAAGCTAATCGAAGGACTTTTTGATTTTCCTAAAAATCTGGAAGTTATCAAAGAGGTCGTCAAATGTTCGACCGCCAAAGACGATTTTATTCTCGATTTCTTTGCCGGCTCGGCCACAACAGCCCATGCCGTTCTCGAAGTAAACAAAGACGACAAGCAAAATAGAAATTATATTTGCGTGCAGATGTCCGAAAAATGCGACATAAAAAGTAACGCTTACAAAGCTGGTTACCGAACAATTGCTGAAATTGCCAAAGAACGAATTCGGAGAGTTTCAGAAAAATTAAATAAAGAACAGAAAAAGACAAAAATAGATTATGGATTTAAGGTTCTGAAATTACAAGACAATGATTAAAATCTATCCACAAATCCCAATAAATATTTTTTGTCCACGATTTATACGAATATGCACGAATAATTTCTATTAAGCAAAACTGCTGTTCGGCTCAGGCTATGCCTGAATAATAAATACGACAAAGGTAAAACCTTTGTCGAACAAGGTAGTGCTCACAAACATACGAGGGTTTTGAACCCTGTCAGAACTCTATCAAAAAAAAATTTGAAAAAATGTTCACTTAATCATACTAAAATAACTAATCGAATTCAATATAATTATTAATTGTAAATGCTTAATGGTTATAGAATTCATCACTAAAAAAATGTGGTTAATCTAAAACAGAAACAG
Organism: uncultured Bacteroidaceae bacterium; assembly: GCA_964421365.1. GTDB lineage: Bacteria > Bacteroidota > Bacteroidia > Bacteroidales > DYOH01 > CAYQXT01. The sequence continues at coordinate 6,280 of CAYQXT010000205.1, read as the reverse complement.
ATGAATATTAGTATAAAAAAACTAGACTGTAAGAAATATAAATCTACGACCAAACGTAAAAAAGACTTTTACTATTGTCAGTTTGAATTTAGTCCAAAGACAGAAAATTACGACCGGTTCATTCTCCACCAACTGATAGAAAAAGGCACAGATTTAGCACACAAAGTAAATCCGGATGCGGCGAATAACTCCACCGAAAAAAGAAATTTTGAAAGAATACTGATTAATGCTATTGCCGGCCTACTCGCCGAATATCTCTGGAAATTTTTTTTAAATCTATCAAATATAGATAATCTGGTTAGAGAAACACAAATGACCGATAAAGCCAAGCAGATAGATTTACAAACAATAAAGAAAAACCAAAGTATCGAAGTTCGCTCCTCATTCCCCAGAAATGGATTAAACTTTGCCATTTGCGACCCCAACTACCAATTCGACATAATTGGGCCCTACTCCAATAAGTATAAACCCAATGAAATACAAAAAAATTTCTATGCAAGAACATTATATCCATTTGATTTTAAAGAATTTAACACCAGAATTAAAAAAAATAACTTCAAAATCTATTTATGCGGTGGTGCAACATGGAAAATGATTGAAAACAAATCTATTACTTTACAAAAATCTTTTATTCCCGAAGACGAAACCACAATTAGCAGGCTAAAAACAAAATCAAACTTTTTGGTCATTCCATTTGCCTATGCACTGGATAGCATAGAGCTATTTAAGGAAATTAAAAAATCTGAAATTTGAAAACACAGCAAATAATTTTCCTCACTCCAATCCCTTTCTTATCACAAATTATAAAAACAAAAAGTAAACAAAAATAATTTCTCTTTTTCATAAAAAATAAAACGATAAACTTATATTCAGAATATTACATAAAAACCCAGAGAATTACACAAATTAATATTAAAAAGAAATTACTCTCTTTGAATAACTTTTATTAACTAAAGATACTATCCCTATAAAGTTTCAAAAGGACACAAGAAAAAAACTTCCAACTGAAAATAATAAAGAGAATTAGAAACAAAAGTTTCTAATTCTCTTTTATACCATACCAGAATCGCATTTTGTATGCTTGATTTGGCTTACTATAGAACATAAGGAGGTAATCAGGAAGTATTTACAAATTTTAAAAGTGGCTTAGTATATCTATATGCACCCTGAGCCATTTATTTGTATATAATATTTTGAGGACAAGCTATTCTTTAGCAACAAACAGAATTGACAATTCACCACTACTCATCGTGTTTTTGTACATATTTTCGTAAAAGCTTGATTGAAAATGAAATATCATTTTTTTCCTTCTTTTAATAGCATGGCGTATTCCAATTAAAGTACCATTTTTTCTAACTCCTTAATCAAGCGCTCTGCCATCTCCATATTGTAGGTTTCTCCTTTACTTTTAACTATTTTTTTATTGGCAAAATATTCTCCAGAAAAAGACTTAATTTCATCGTTTAAAGCCAGATAAACTAATGTTTCAGCACCCTTCTCAGGAGATTTACCGATTAATTTAAAGAATAGTTTAGAAAAAACACCATTGTTATTAGCTAAGTTTGATGCAATTACACCCGGATGCAAACAATTTACATGGATATTCTTCTCTTTCAACTCTCTGGCTAGATATTTTGTTAGTAAAATCACGGCCAGTTTAGAATGCTGATAGGCTAAAAAACCGGTGTACGATTTTTTAAATTGCATATCATCAAAATGAATGGTTCCTCTATGTAAGGCAGAGGCTGTAAAGATAATTCTTTTATCGGAACCGGCATCAACCAAATCTATAAGTTCACGTGTTAAAAGAAAAGGGGCAAGAACATTAACAGCTAATGTACTTTCTATATTATCCTCTGTCATTATTCGTTGTGAATTCCATAGACCGGCATTATGAATTAAAATATCAATAGATTGATATTCTGATTTCAATTGTTGAGCAAATTTTTTAACAGAAGCTTGCGAAGCTAGGTCACATTGATAAGCCTGCATACTCCCATAGCCCAAATTTAAAGCCTCAGAAATCAGACTCTGTGCTTTTTTGGAGTTTCGGGCAAGAAAAAGAAGTTTATGACCCTGTTTCACAAATTCAAGTGCAGCCGCGCGACCAATGCCGGAAGTAGCTCCGGTTAATAAAATAGTTTTTTTCATTTTTTAAAATAAGTTATAAATTTTCAATTTTACAAATCTGCTCCTAAATTTTAACAATACTTCATTAAGCTTACCAATGTTCAAATTCTTTCATAAAACTCTTACGAGATTTTAATACACTGCCAGAATTAGGCCGAACTTCTGTACTCTATTGGTAAAATAGTATGGAAATATAATCAACTACTTCATCCGAAGGAAAAACTTCTCCACTATTCCCGCTTCGTAAAATTTCAATTTTATATTCCTCGCCAAATAGTTTAGCAAAATGCATCAAACTCATAATCGGACCATAGCCACAAGCACTTATATTATTTTTTCTTACTGTCTGATATACACCTTCCAAATCAAAATTTAAAATTCTTGAAATTATTTTATTATCCTGCAAGCGGCCAAATTCAGGATCTATATAATGCGAAAAATCAGAAGAAGCCAGAAAATGCACTTTCTGATTTGTAATTTTAGCTGCTGCAAAAATTTCGGTAGCAATTTTTCGAGCATTTCCGGGGTTCTGCTCGAAGAAAGATATGGGCAATATTTTAAACCTATCCGTATTAAAATATTGCAAAAAAGGTAACATTACTTCTGCCGAATGTTCGTAACGATGTGCTTCTGGAACTTTGGGAAAAGATAATAAATTCATCATCTCTGTATCTAAAAGAATTTCTCCCATAGGGGTCTGCCACGCATCATTACTATCAAGTGAGATAGCTGTACCATATCCGGTATGATTGGGATTTATTATAACAAATGTATCAACTTGTTGATGGCTTTTAGCCAGAATCTCAAAGTAGTGAATAGCCTCATAAGCAGAATAAATGTAGCCTGCATGTGGTAAAACAGCACCAATAATATTTTTATCTGCCAACTCAAGTCGTAATTTGTCTCTTTCTTTTGCCCTAAACTGCTCAATGAGTTTTATTATATCTTGTTCATTATCAGGATAGAATTTCCCTGCAACTGCTGCTTTTCTTATCTTCATCTGCCTTTTTTATAAATTACTAATGACTAATTCCATTAACGTACAATTCTTCATTTTTCATTCAATGCCGTATTAGTAATTGGTAATTATTAATAAGTCCTGTATAAAAAGGTGAATTTGCATCGAAATCGGTCGAACAACTTCATTAATCAATTGTAAGTGAGCTGTCTATTTTTACAGTTTTAATAAATCTATCCGTCCGACTGGTTTTTAGACCGAACTCATTAATTAGTAATTATTTTTGTGCTGCAATTTATACATTTGCCATCTGCCTCTAAAGCCAAAAGCTTTGTTTCATATCCCATTCTACTTATTACTTTTATGCCACAAGTAGGACAATAAGTATCACTCCCCAGCGAAGAATGTAAATTACCAAGATATACATACAGCAAATATTCTCGTGCAATTTTGTATAATTTCATCATAATATCGACATCCGTAGCAGGTATATTTAATTTATACTGTGGAAAATAACGTGATAAATGCAAAACTACCTTATCTGACAAATTTTCAACAATCCATTTTATCATCTCCCTAAATTCTTGCTCATTATCATTTAAGCCGGGAATTATTAGATTAGTAATTTCTAAATGCCTGCCGGAATGATAAATAATTTTCAAATTTTCGAGTACCGGCAGTAACTTAGATTTGGTCGTTTTGCGATAAAACACATCACTAAAACCTTTTAAATCTACACTAAAAGCATCTATGAAGGGGAATAATTCAGACAAAAACTCGGGATTAATAAAACCATTTGTAACCATCACAGTTTTAAGCTTTTCATGTTTCGCTAATTTTGCCGTATCAAACATAAATTCGTAAAAAACAATCGGTTCGTTATAAGTATATGCAATTCCGATATTATTGGGTGTTTTCAAAGCAGCCTTCACTATCTCATCAGGCAGATAAGTCTGTAAAGAAAGTTTTTTTTCGGGATGAGCAATTTCCCAGTTTTGACAAAATGAACAAAACAAATTGCAACCCAAAGACCCTACCGATAAAATAGACTTAGAAGGATAAAAATGATAGAGAGGCTTTTTCTCAATCGAATCGACATGAAGAGCCGAAACTACACCGTAATTTAAAGTTACTAATTCACCTCCATGATTTTTGCGTACACCACACAATCCTGTTTGTCCCTCGCTCAATACACAAAAATGAGGACAAAGCGTACATTTTATCCTATTTTTTTCTAAAAATTGAAAAAATTGTGCTTGCATTTCTATTTAGTTTCTCTGTTCACTATTTAATTCTGAAACTAAAAATAACGCTCGAAGGAGGGCTACCGCCCACACTTCGAGGTCTCCTCACTTTTCACTCTTTATCGCTACCCATTCGCCTTTTTTCAGAGCGTGAATACTCTCATCATACATAGCCGCGCAATAAACCGGTGGCATATAGTATTTTCCTGCATAACTGGCATTTAGCAAGACCTTAAATTTTCGGCTACGTCCCTGAGCCAAATCAAAATAAGTATAAACTCTGTCATCTCTAAAATCTCTGTACTTTGCACTACCTCCTTCATAAGAGCCACTTCCATACATTCGCGGATTTATAATTTCCCATCCCGAAGGGAATATCTGAGTAAGTGCCATCTCCTTATAAGCTCGGTATCCGGTATTACTCACTTTCACTATGGCATAGAAATCCTTACCTTGCGAGAGCTTTTCTATACCAATAGGATTATCGTTTAAATCATAATAATTAACAGCAATTTGCATATTTTCAGCTTCATCTTGTTCTTCTCCCAACAAAGACTGTCCCTTCATAATCAGCTGAGCATATAGTGTATGACCCGAAGTATTTTTTATTTTAACACTTTGATTTCCTGTCTGATTTATAGCAAGTTGTGAAGATATAATTTTCTGACTACTATTTTCTCTTTGCAACTTAGTATTATTCAAGCTATATTCAAATTTTATGTTTCCACCGGTACTAAATGCTTTAATAAAATCGGAAGCACCTATCAAGGAGTAAGAAACAGCTTGCGTATTATACCAGGCAGAAGAAGATAGCTTTTCGGCTATATCTTTATATACATTAAATCCTTTATTTGTATCTTTCAAGCGATTAAAAGTCTCTAAGATAATAGCTTTATCGCGCAAAGCTGAACCAAAAGTACCGCTAAGTTCCACATAGTCTTTTACCTCGGTAGATAGATTTTCAATTAGAGAAATAGCCGTATTCTTCTTACCCAAAACAGCATAAGCAGCGGCCAACTGCCAACGGGCAATATTCGTAAGTGTTTTAACCATTTTTAATCGGTTCATGGCTCCTTTTTCAGGCGTTCCATTTAGTGCCAAGGTATACAAACGGTAAGCCTGCTCTAAATCACCTCCATAAGATTTTGTATTCCATTGGTTTGAACGGCTTTTCTGGTATCTTTTCCATTTACGGAACATCCCAGCAGGTACGGAATAACCGGTATTCTTAGCTTCAATTAAGAAGTGCCCTGCATAACTGGTTCCCCACGGATTCGCCTCGCTCTGATTAGGCCAGTAACTAAATCCCCCACTGGAAACCTGAAATTTAGACAAACGCGAGATCCCTTTTTCTATATTTTTCTTCATTTCGTCTTTTTTCGCTTGTGGTAAATCAATAATATTACCCACATATAATTGAGGGAAAACGGACGAAGTGGTTTGTTCAATACAACCATGCGGATATTGAATGAGATAGTTTAATCGTTTCTCTAAATTAATGGCCGGTAAACTGCTCACTTCGATATAGGCCGTATTCGTCCCTTCTAAACCAAAGGGTTTAGCCTCAAAAGTAAATTCTTCTCCGGCATTAATTAATTGATTTTGAGCATGCGAAACCATAGGATTAGGATAACGTACATTCAGTTCTATTTCATAATCGGCTTTAAAATTACCCGATTGAGCCGAGATTTTCACAGTGCCAATTCCTACGGTATTTTTTACTTTTAATTGAAAGAACACAGTCTGGTCACCTATTGCCTTAAATTTAAGATTTTTAACTGCACTTCCTTGTATATCAAACAAAGGATTTGTTTGCAAACTTAATCTCACATTTTTGATGTTATTTTTACCCACAAAAATATTTACAGGCAAAGAGACTATCTCTTGTGGGCCTAAAACACGTGGCAAAGTAGCCAATAGCATCAAAGGTTTTTTTACTTTTACGGTT
>CAYQXT010000204.1:0-7128 GCA_964421365.1 uncultured Bacteroidaceae bacterium | reverse complement strand
CAATGAAACTACGAAAGGCAAAAGTCATTATTGATTTTGAGCTTATTGTAAATAAAAAGGAGCTTGATGATATTTCTGCTTTAGAAGCAGCTAATCTGGTACGCCAAAAATTATATCATAATGAGCAGAGTTTTCAGTGTAAAGAGAGAATGGTTGTTAAATCGGCTCATCGGGCTGAGTATTTGAATCGTGTGTTGTTTATTTGTCCACAATGTAAGGATATACAGACTTTTGAGGCGAGCGGAAATGAAATAGTTTGCCAAAAATGCCATTTGGCCGTTCATGTCAATGAGTTTGGTTTTTTTGACTTGCAAAATGATTTAAGTATAGATTATACAGACATTTTAAAAGCTTTTAAATGGCAATATACTTATTTCGAGAATTATATAGCACAAAAATTCAGCGAAAAGAGCGCGATAGATTTGTTTTCGGATACTGAGATGCGGATTTATTCTGAAAATCAGTCCAAAAAACTTGTCTTTAGGGGAAAAGCTAAAATGAGTTTTTATATAAACAGAATCACTCTTCTATTTGAAGACGGAAGCGAGGAGGTATTTCCATTAGACGAAATTCAGACCTTAAATCCGCAGGTACACGAACGCATAGAGATATTTTTTCGAGACAGGGCTTACCGTATGGAAAGTGTGTATCCGGGAATTTCGGGTATAAAATGGGAAATAGCTTGCAATACTATCTGGAGTCTGACTAATCAGCAATTTAAAATTTCGAGCTATTTTACAAAGGAGGGCTGAAAAATTATTAATAAAAATACATATCCAAATATAGTGTTCGTTAAGATACATAGTTTACAAAAGTTAAAGATTAGACTTTACACTAAATTAGTTTCTAACCTTATAGAAGTTTTTTTGATTTTTTTCTTACCTCCTTGCACACAACGGCAAGACTTGAATTTTTATATTGGTTTTGTATCTTCCTTAAAATCTTTTATTTTTTGGAGGATTTTATCTTTGTATCGCTCCAGAAAGTCATGTAAATTGATGTTTTTGCTGTGGTAGTCAATCATTTTTTTCAGAATACGTCGCATCTCCATAGGCTTCACATCGTGGATAATATTTTCGGAGTTAAAAATAGTTATGACACCGCGTTCTTCGGAAACGACAAGGATAATGGCATCGGTTTGTTCGGCCAGTCCGAAAGCTGAGCGGTGGCGGAGGCCAAACTCTTCGGGCAGGGCTTCTGATTCAGAGACTGGCAGTACACAGCTTGCGGCCAAAATTCGGTCTTTACGGATGATAATTGCGCCATCGTGCAAAGGTGTGTTTTTAAAAAAGAGAGTGAGTAAAAGTTGTTTATTGGTATCTGCATTAATTGCTACTCCGGTTAGGGCAAAATTTGATAAATCGGATTCTTGTTCGATAATAATCAGCGCACCAGTTTTAGATTTTGCCATTTGCAGGCAGGCATTAATAATCGGGTATATTTGTACTTGTGGTTCTGGTTTAATAATATTTCTGAACAGATATTCTAAGGATAATGTTTTTGTATTAAGATAATTATCTCCTATATAAAGGAAAAAACGTCTGATTTCTTGCTGAAAGACAATCAGTAGTGCCACTACGCCTACGCCCATAACTTGCCCCAGTATGCTGCTTAGGAGTTTCATATCCAGTGCTTTTACAATAATCCATAGCAAATAGAGCGCAAAAATGCCGGCAAAGATTTTCATGGCCACAGTACCGCGTATTAGCATATACACTTGATAAAGCACCAGACTGAAAATCAGTATATCCAAAAAGTCTAAAAATCTAAAGTCTAAAAATCCCACCCTTTATATAATTATGAATTATTAAATTTATTGTCTTAGTTAAGACTCACTAAATCTTAAAAATTTAGTGAGTCTTACAGCCGGCTTCAGCCTATTTTCTGCACTAGCTTAATAGTCTCCATGGCCTGACGTACATCATGAACGCGCAAAATATGTGCTCCGTTGAGTAGGGCTATGGTGTGCAGAACGCTTGTTCCGTTGAGTGCCTCTTGCGGTGTAGTGTCAAGGTATTTATAAATCATCGACTTGCGCGAGAGACCAACCAATAGTGGAAACTCAAAAATTTTGAATTCATGCAATCTTTTCAATAGTTCATAATTCTGGTCGATAGTTTTGCCAAATCCAAATCCCGGGTCTAAGATAATATCATTTAGGCCGAGAAAGCGCAATTCCTCTATTTTTTTGGCAAAATAATCGCTAATATCCTGCATTAGATTGTCGTAGTGCGGGTTTTTCTGCATATTTTTTGGAGTACCCAACATGTGCATCATAATATAAGGTACTTTTAGGCTTGCCATGGTTTGGAACATATTCTCATCCATTTCGCCGGCTGAAATATCGTTGATTAGTTGTACGCCAAAATCGGAAACTGTTTTTTTTGCTATTTCCGAGCGGTAGGTATCAACTGAAATTATGGTATCAGGGTATTTTTTGCGAATAATCTGTAAAGCCGGAAAAAGTCGTTGACTTTCTTCTTGGCTGCTTACTTTCTCACTACCTGGACGGCTGGAAAATGCACCTATATCAATAATCTCTGCCCCTTCCGACAGGATTTGCTCTACCCTATTCAGAATATTTTTTTTGGTATTATAGCGCCCGCCATCGTAGAAGGAATCGGGCGTGAGATTTAATATCCCCATAATTATTGGGTGGTCAATGGCCAGTAAACGTCCGCCACAATTTAGGGTGAATGTTTTTGTGAAATAAGAATTTTTAACTTTATTATTAGGTAAATTAATCATATCTTCGTTTAAAAATTATATCAAATTTGTATCATGTTTTTATGCATATTTTTGTATTATTTTGATTGAAAATGAAATAACAAAATATTTTGCACTATTTTGATAGAGGTTTAGTATTAATATAAAGTTTAGGGTACAAAATTAGTTTTTTTTGTCTGAAAAATAAATGTTTTGTATTTTAGCTTACGTAAGACCTGACAGCTTTGTACATGCCGACACTAATTGGGCGAAACCTGTCAGGTCTAATTTATAAATAAATAAGTCTTGCTATTGATGAGTAAAAAGAGAGAGGAAAAAGAGGCCGTGAATACCGAAGAGCAATTTAATCATTGCCTGCAACTTTGCAGGGCTATATTTAGTCAGAAAATGGAAGATTACGGCGCTTCGTGGCGGATATTAAGACCGGAAAGTCTTACCGACCAATTACTTATAAAAGCTATGCGCATACGAAGTATAGAGGAGAAGAAAATACATAAGGTAGAGGATGGGATTGAACCGGAATTTATTGCGCTGGTGAATTATTCTATTATGGCCTTGATCCAATTGGAATTGAAACCTAGCTATCAGGTGAATATTGATAAATCGGAAGTGTTGAAGACATATAATGATTATGCGCAAAAGGCGAGAAATCTAATGCTCGACAAAAATCACGATTATGATGAAGCATGGCGGCAGATGCGCGTGAGCTCTTATACGGATTTGATTCTCACCAAATTGTTTCGGATAAAACAAATAGAAGACAATCAAGGGAAAACAATCGTTTCTGAGGGAGTCGATTCAAATTATTATGATATTATAAATTATGCTGTTTTTGGTTTAATAAAAATAGAGTTTAAATAAATACAATTACTATGAAAAAAGGGATAACAAAGGGAAGTCAAATTTTATTAGGTATTGTATTCACTTTTTCGGGATTTGTAAAAGCAGTAGATCCTTTGGGTTCTACCTATAAGTTTACCGATTATTTTAATGCGCTGGGCTTGCCCTGGCTGATAAGTTTAGCTCTTCCGTTAGCTATATTGCTGAGTGGATTGGAATTTTTTACCGGAATAGCTTTACTTTTTAATGTAAAACCCAAAATCGGAGCATGGTTGGCTCTTTCGTTCATGGTATTTTTTACCCCTTTAACACTCTGGATAGCTTTAAAAAATCCGGTTACCGACTGTGGGTGTTTTGGAGATGCTTTGATTATAACGAATTGGCAAACTTTCTGGAAAAATATTGTTTTGTTAGCCGCAGCTATTTATGCCATTTATGGCAGAGAGTATTTGCAGTCCAAAATATTTAAACGCTGGGAATGGCCGGCTGTTGGTGTAGCAGCCTTACTGGTGCTAAGTTTTGAAATGTATAATTTGATACACCTTCCGGTAATTGATTTTCGTCCCTATAAAGTAGGTACTTACATTCCAGATGGTATGACAATGCCCAAAGATGCCAAGCAGGAAAAATCTATTTATTATTATCCAATGAAAAATCTGCAAACTGGAGAAGTAAAGAAGATTACCTCAGACGAATATTTGCAGGACACTCTCTGGCAAAATACAGCAAAGTATGAAATTATAGCCGATAAAATAGAAGGACCAATTGTGATTCAGAAGGGCTATCTTCCTTCTATACATGATTTTACTATTGAACCGCTAGAGGATTTTACTGATGAATTTATAAGTTATGATTCGGATATTGCCCCGCAGATATTGGCCGATGATCGCTATATCCTTCTTATCGTAGCCTATGACTTGAGCAAAACCAGCCAAAAAGCATTGAAAAAGGCAAAAAAAATAAACAATGTATTATCGGCAAAAAATATACCTGTTTTTTTACTTACCGGTACATCTAAAGACGATGCGCTGGAACTGAAAGAGCGGTTGAAACTTAAATTTCCATTTGCGAATATCGACCCTATTACGCTGAAAACTATTGTTCGTGCTAATCCGGGCTTTGTATTGCTCAAAAAAGGCATAATAATAAATAAATGGCATTATAATGATGTGCCGGATTTAATCTATTTTAAAAATCTAAAATAAAATATAAAATGAGAAGAAAGCTTGTAGCAGGAAACTGGAAAATGAACACACTGCCCTCAGAAGGGCTGGATTTGGCAAAATCCATAAATGAAAAATTGAAAGATTTTGATACCAACAAGGTAAATGTTGTCATTGCACCACCATTTACTCATTTAAGCGAAATAGCAAAAGTGATTGATGCACAGAAAATTACTTTGTCGGCTCAGAATTGTGCCGAAAATGAAAAAGGAGCTTTTACGGGCGAGATTTCTGCTTCTATGTTGAAAAATATAGGAGTAAATGCGGTTATCTTAGGCCATTCGGAGCGCCGTGCTTATTATGGTGAAACATCTGCGACACTGAACAATAAGGTAGCACAGGTATTGGCAATTAATCAGGAGCTTATTTTTTGCATTGGTGAAGTGCTTGAGGAAAGAGAGGCCGAGCGTCATTTTGAGGTGGTGAAACAGCAATTGCAGGAAGTGGTTTTCCGTTTGTCGGAGTCTGATTTTAAGAAAATGCTTATTGCCTACGAACCGGTTTGGGCTATTGGAACAGGCAGAACGGCTTCACCGGCACAGGCTCAGGAGATGCACGCTTATATTCGTGGCCAGATTGCTGAAAATTATAATGCAGCAGTAGCCGATGATACAACTATTTTATATGGTGGAAGTTGCAAACCTTCTAATGCCAAAGAATTGTTTTCTCAAACAGATGTTGATGGCGGTCTGATTGGAGGCGCTTCGCTAAACGCGGTTGATTTTTTTGCTATTATAGATAGTTTTTAAATAATGGTGAATTATGGATGGTGAATGTTGTTTGTCGCTTAAGAATAATTAGTTCACAAAATATAATAGAGTTCAGTATAAAAGGTGAATTAGTATCGAAATCGGTCGGACGCTTCATTAATCAATTGTAAATAAGCTGTTTATTTTTACAGTTTTAATAAATCTATCCGTCCGACCGGTTTTTAGACTGAACTCATAATATCAAATAAATATATCAGGTGCTTAATGCAATTCTCAGGGCTTCATTAAAAGTGAAACCCTGAGATGCCTGTTTTTTGGGATTATTTGAACCCAATTTTACTTTTTTTCGGACTATGGACAGTATTTTAATTTCAGATCTTCGGGTGCTCTGGTAGGTCTGTATGATTTTTTTGGGAAGCTCATTTTTTTTAATTGGGTAGCGGTCGTATGTTAACGGATGAAAAATAGTAGTTTTCAACAGGTTTATGATAATTACTAATTCTGTTCTACAACTCGTAAATTAAGAGAAAAGAACGCTGAATTTGAGGATAAACTACTGATAATTTTAATTTATCATAGTAATCTTAACTAATCTGTGTATAGTTAATTGAAGAATAGTACGTTTATTTTTTATGATTTTTATGATTTTCGCGGATAGGAGAAATGGAATGCTGAATTTTAGGATACTACCATAAATATTTATGTAAACTATTAATAATCAATAATCTATTTTAAGAAATATAAAGTATTATAATTGATTACTAATCAATTTATTTACGTATTAGTGGCTAAAAATTAAGGAACTATTGTAACTATTCAGAGATAATAATAAATTCTACCCTGCGGTTTAGCGCTCTGGCATCGGGGTTGGTGGCTGCTACAATAGGGACTTTCTCGCCATAGCCTCTGTATGTTATTCTGCTGGCTGAAATTCCATTGTTTATAAGATAATTACGAACTTCCCGTGCTCTATCAACCGATAAATCCATATTGCTTTGTTGGTTACCTACATCATCGGTATGCCCGCGAAGTTGAATATGTAAATTGGAGTTTTCTTGTAAGAATTGAACGAGGTTGTCGATAATTAATTTTGCCGTATCGCTTAAATCTGAAGAATTGAATTCAAAATTTACATTTTGCAAAATATAAGTTCTTCCTTTTTGTATGGGTTTGATTTTTAGTTTAATATTCGTTGGAGGATCGTACTTTTGCGTATATGGATTAATATATTCGGTAGCATAGAAATAGCCTTTTTTTCGGGCGGTCATAATAAATTCTTCGTTTTTTTGCACCGGAACAGATACCGCATACTTTCCTGTCGTACTATCAATCAGTCCTTTCGTTATTTTTTTCGTTTGAATGCTTTTTAGCTCAATTTGCGCATTTTGCAAAGGATTTCCGACCTCATCGAATAATTGCCCTTTGATAAAAAGTACCTTTTGGGGGCGCGCTTCGGGGTAGAGTTTTGCCCAATATATATCGTAGCCCCCTTTGCCGTTTAGATTATTGGAAGCGAAATAAATTTTTTTCCCGTTTGTACTGACCATCAGTCCAATTTCATCTTTTTGTGTATTAATAGGAAAGCCGATATTCTTTGGTTTTGTCCACTCGGAATCGGTGTAGAAAGA
>CAYQXT010000203.1:0-7142 GCA_964421365.1 uncultured Bacteroidaceae bacterium | reverse complement strand
CTATCACTAATTCAGCAAGTGATACTAACATAATTAATACGTTTAAAGTTTAGAAATAATACTCAACCGCTATCAAAATATTACAAAAAAATGTATAAAAATAGGATACCGGTTCGGTAAAAGCTAATAAAGAGAGGTCATTAGCCCAAAGAAAGGACGGTTAAAGGCGAACCTCATCGCCATATTACAAGGTAAAAATAATTTATATATATTTTTCTACCTAATTTTTTATCAGAAAAAATGTTAAATGCCAATATTATTTAATACGAGCAATAGTTATGTAAAAAAAGCATCAATTATGAAAGTACTCTAAATGCAAACTTTTTTTTGCTGTCTTAACTGTGATTTACTTGATTAAAGGATTAGCACGATTATAAAAAAATCAGAGTCATCTGTTAATCCTATTAATCAAGCTTCGGACTAATCCTCGTCCAGCAAATCAGGCCGGAGCATTTTGGTACGCTCAAGGGAATGCTCTAAGCGCCAATCGTCTATAGCCTTGTGGTTTCCGGAGAGCAAAACATCGGGTACTTTCCAGCCTTTATACACTTCGGGGCGCGAATAAACCGGTGGTGCCAGCAAATTGTCCTGAAAGGAATCACTTAGCGCCGAAGTTTCATCCGACAAAACACCCGGCACGAGGCGAACTACGGCATCCGTAATGGCAATAGCGGCAATTTCTCCTCCGGTAAGCACAAAATCACCAATGGAAATCTCCTCGCTAATAAAATGCTCGCGAATACGGTGGTCTATACCCTTATAATGCCCGCAGAGAATCAGAATATTTTTAAAAGTGGACAATTGATTGGCTTTTTGCTGGTCGAAGCACTGCCCATCTGGCGAAGTATATATTATGGTATCATATTTCCGCTTGGCTTTCAGAGCTGTAATAGCCCTGTCGATAGGTTCTATCTGCATCACCATTCCGGCACCACCACCAAAAGCATAATTATCTACTTTACGGTGTTTGTCGGTAGAATAATCACGTAAGTCATGAATTTCAATCTCTACCAGCCCTTTTTCTTTTCCTCTTTTTATAATCGAATGATTAAACGGACTTTCCAGCAATTCCGGCAAAACCGTAAGTATATCTATATGTAGCATCTTTCTGTTTTTTTTTAGGACAAAATTAGCATTTTTTACAAATTTATTTATCTTTGAATAGAAAAGTAAACAAATAAACTAAATCTATACACATGAAACAAATACTTTTTTATACTTTTTTTTCTAAATTCATCGCCTATTTGGGCGCAGACCAAAGATTATTTTTCCAAATTGATTCTTTAAGCAGCCAAATTAATACTTATGCATCAGACACAAAAGCCTTACATTCTTACACTCGTTATTTGCAAAACCACAAACCATAATGCTATCCCAAAGCTTATGATTATGCCGAATCCCAAAGTCAGAAATTAAAAAAGAAACTGCATTTTCAGGGCGATTTGTATAAATAATTTTTTTGATGTTTGGGCGCTCAACCGGCTTTCCACTTGTAGTCGCCTTGCCAAAGGACACAAAAACAGGCAAAAAAAGGAGTTCCGTTCCTACACTCTTTTTTCACCTGTTTTTGTAGTCCTTTGTCTGCGGTGAGCTACCGCTGCAATCCGGAGCGCAGAGCCTTAAATATTTTTTATCGTCCTTCATTTTAGATTCTTCATCAGTTTTTCTTTCATCCTGAAGTAATCGGATTTTTTCAGTCCGTATTGTTCTAAATATTGAAAATCAGAGTCATAATCATCAAAAAATTGCTGTATATCATAATTAACAAAACTTAACTTATAGGTTTTAAATACTTTTCCATACTTGCCCTTAATCAGATAAATATGAGCCAGATACATATCCGGCTTTAGCTCAATAGCTCTCTTATAACTTTGGATACTCTTATTAGTCTCCCCTTCTTTGTTGTAATTTATCCCTAAATCAAACCATATATCAGAATTGTCGTCCTTAATTTTCAGCACTTCTTCAAAACATTCGATTACTTTTTTCGAATTTTCTTTAGCCTGACATAGTCCACCCAAAAAGTACCAAGAATAATAATTTTGGGGTCAATTTCCACCAAATGTTTAAAACTATCTATAGCTTTGTCAAATTTTCTGGCCTCAAAATAGTTTTGCCCCCAAAGTACCCACAAATTATAATTATCGGGATTTACTTCTGCTGCTTTTTCTAAGGTTTCGGTCACCATTTCGGACTTTTTCATTTGCCTGAAAAAATTGGCCATGTTATTCCACGCCGGAAAATAATCAGCGTTAAAATTAAGGGCTTTTAAAAGAAACTCGATAGCCTTTTTATAGTCTTCTTTGGCATAAGCAACTACCGACATATTACTCCATGCAGAGAAATAATCGGGCTTAAGCGCGATGGCCTACTCAAAGCATTCTATAACCTTATCAAAATTGCCTTTTGCCAAATTATTATTACCTTTATCAAACCAATATTCATATTTTTGCATAGCTTGTTTTATTCTTTCATTTCACCAAAGATACAAAACAAGCTATATCAAGCAATACGCAACCGAATATTCCCAAAAAAAGACTTATACCAAATCGGTATCCTATTTTTGTAATATATTGTTTGAGAATTAAATAACAAAATACTTTTCGGTATTTTGGTAGCGGCTTGGTATTAATCTGTACCTTTTTTTCATTTTTTTAGGCTTATGAACTATTTTTTTTTTACATTTGCACCGGAAATTTGCCACTTTAGCTCAGCTGGTAGAGCAGCTCATTCGTAATGAGCAGGTCGTGGGTTCGAGTCCCATTAGTGGCTCTTTTTTCGTGTACTAAACAGCTAATTTTCAACACTATTATTTTATTGCGTGGTCGGTAGCGTGGTCGATTTGTGGATTAAAAATTATTACGAAAATGGATTTAGACTACAAAAGCACTAACTGCTTAAAAAACTGATAATCATTGTTTTATGCAACCAAAACAGTATTACCGTTCTTTTGTTTGTATAGTTTGTAATTGAGACATAGGTAACAACTTTTTGAAATATTTTTTTTTTGTAGAAAAATTAAAATTATCATTTTATATCATTGTTGTTCGATAAAAATTGCCTGTTGTCTTGATATAATTTCATATAAATATCTTCAAAAACCTTGCTTGAACAACGTTTATTTGCATCTGACAAAGTACTGCGTTTGGGCATAGAATTTAACCCCAAGTGATTTATCTTGTTTGAATTTACCAGAACACCTATAACAAGATCTCTTAGAGAACTTACACCCTAAAAAATAGAATAAAGCATAACAAGGAGATGATTATATGTTGTGATTTACTTGTATATCTGTCTGCCTTGTTTTTCAATCTAATACGGTTTATTTTTGACTTGCTTATGGATTTTAACAATTGTGAAAATATTGGCTGTCCGATAAAATTTGTATCTTTGTACATATCTTTGTTTATTTATTTTTAGATAAATTTTCCAAAGACAAAGATAAGAGCGAGGGGCGATTTTTCAAACCTCGCTTCATTTTATTTCAAAAGTTTTATTGAACAACAATGAATTTTTTAGTTAAATTTTTAATTAATTCCACACCTAAGCCGGAATCATCCGAAATAATATTTATATCCATATCGTATTTTAAAAGTTTTTTTAGCAATCTCTATATACTTGCTTTTGCTCGCCTCAGAACATTAGCAAGTTAGCAGAAAACATTTACAAATTTTAAAGCGGGTTGTATAACAATTTTTTAAAAACTATTTTTATTTTAGCTTTGTAATCCGATTTTTAAGAAGATTAGAATAAAAATCAATATAATATTAAAAGTATGGGAATAAAATTTAGAATTACTTTAATGAACTTTCTCCAGTTTTTTATCTGGGGAGCCTGGCTAATCTCCCTTGGAGGATATATGTTTGTAAAACTGGGATTTAGTGGAATGCAAGTGGGTAGTATTTATGCTACTATGGGAATTGCCTCCTTGTTTATGCCGGCCTTATTGGGTATAATTGCAGATAAATGGATTAATGCCGAACGTATTCTGGGGCTAAGTCATCTTATTGGGGCAGGTCTGCTCATCTGGGCTTCATTTACCACAGATTTCACTACACTCTATATTATTATGTTGTTGTATTCTATATTCTATATGCCCACCATTGCCCTAAACAACACAGTATCTTACAGTATTCTGGAACAAAAGGGTTTTGATATAGTAAAAGATTTTCCGCCCATCCGAGTATGGGGGACAATAGGCTTTATCATAGCCATGTGGTTCACCGATATTCTACACTGGACTACCAGCCCGATGCAATTGTATATTGCAGCCTTCGCTTCTATTTTGTTGGGATTGTATGCCTTTTTCATGCCAGCTTGCCCACCTGAGAACAAATCAAAAGGCGGAAATTGGGTTTCGGCACTAGGTTTAGATGCTTTTGTGCTTTTTAAACAAAGGAAAATGGCTATTTTCTTCATTTTTGCTATGCTTCTTGGGGCTGCTTTGCAAATAACCAACACTTTTGGCGAACCTTTCTTACACGATTTTGCTAAAAATTTTGCCGATTCATTTGCCGTTCAGCACCCAAGTCTCCTGATGTCTGTTTCTCAGATTTCAGAAACTTTATTTATCCTGACTATTCCTTTTTTCCTGAAAAAATTTGGGATTAAAAAAGTAATGTTGATGAGTTTATTTGCATGGGTTTTTCGTTTCGGACTTTTTGGAATAGGTAACCCGGATAGTGGTTTAGTTTGGCTGGTACTTTCCATGATTATCTATGGCATGGCCTTTGATTTTTTCAACATCTCGGGGTCTTTGTTCGTGGAAATGGAAGCCGAACCAAAAATTCGCGCCAGCGCTCAAGGCTTATTTATGATAATGACAAACGGTTTGGGCGCATTTTTTGGCGGCACAGCCAGTGGACTGGTTGTTGATTATTTCACAAAAGGAAAAATAAAAGACTGGCAGAGCATCTGGTTCACCTTTGCTGCATATGCCTTAATAATCGGTATTATGTTCGCTTTAGTTTTCAAATACAAGCACAAACCCGAAAAGTTTGAAGCCATTAAACATTAAAATAGGATTAGGGAATCAGGATTCGGTATTTGGGATATTTCAATTCCCAGTTTCTAAATCCTAATTCCCCAATTCTATTCCATCCTTTCAGCATTTAATTTTGCATTTTCTATACAATCGCCTGTGGCAAATCCTTTATAATAGTTTCCTGATATGATTATATTCGGATGTTCTTTCTCAAATTTTTCTATCTCAGCAATAATTTCTGGATAATCCATATTATATTGAGGGATGGCTTTTTCCCATAATTTAAACTTCTCGACAATAGCCTCGTCAGAAATATTCATGGTTTGTTCAAACTCACTTTTAGCCTTTGCAACACTCCCTTTAATATCATCCTTCACTTTTTTATTTACAGAGCCACCTATAAATAAGGTAAAAGAAGCGTATTCATCGGGAGTACGATTAGGAAAAACGACCGAACTCCAGATAGCTCCCAAATAGTTTTTTTTCTCTTTTTCGGGTATCAGATAGCCAAAACTGTCTAATTTTACTCCAATTTGTGTGCGTTTGTAAATTAAATTCAGCACAATAACCGGCGGATAATAAACCTTAGCCAAGGAAGCCGATAATTGTACTGATAAAGCAGAAAAATAATTTGTCGCCACAAAAGCCGGTGCAGCCGAAATAATTTTATCAGCCAAAACTTGTTCCTTATTTCCGTCTTTAATATAAGTAATCAGATATTTTCCATCCTTTTGTTCAAGAAGTTGAACATCAGCATTAAATTCAATTTTATCGGTATACTTAGAAGCTATGTGTAGTGCTATTTGCTGCATTCCTTTTCGGAAGGAGAAAATATTCTTAGAAGGCTTCGGTTCTTTGGGACTTTTTTTCTTTTCTTTAACCTTAGCAATAGCGCCTTTTATAATAGAGCCATAATTCTGCTCTAAAGCGGTCATTTTCGGATAATTTGCTTTCATACTAATTTCCTCCGGACGACCAGCATAAATCCCTGATATTAATGGACTAAAAGCATAATCGACAATCTCTCGTCCCAAACGACGTTCTACAAAATTGGCTACTGATTCGTCTTCTTCGCTTATCCGTGGTTTAATCCAGATTTCTTTTATCACCCGGAATTTTCCTTTCCAGGAAAAAAGCTGAGTAAAAACCACAGAAAGTGGTCCTTTCAAAGCATGTAATTTATTATTTTTTAGGATATACCGTTTTGATGAAGCCCGACTGGCATACATCACCTCATCTTTCAGACCTAAAAAATCAATCAATTCCGGAATAGCAAAATTCTTCTCAATGGCCGAATTAGACCCAAAATCCATAATGAAATTATCGGCCTCCTGACTTCTCATAACCCCGCCGGGTTGATCTTGTTTTTCGAGTAATAAAAAACTTTTTCCGTTTTTGTCTAAAAAGGCGGCAGTAGATAAGCCCGAAATTCCGCCACCAATAATTACAATTTTTTCTTCTTTCATAAACAATCGTTTACTAAGTTTCTGAAACTCTGCCAAAGTTTTTTTTTGTGAATTAAACTTTAACAAAGTCTATTTTTTTCAAATAGATTTACTAAAAAGACTTGGTTTGCCATCTTTTTTCTTCATGAACATACGTTTATCCAAAACCGCACATACATTTCGCAAGAACATTTTCCCCAAATCAGGAGTCAGTTCCAAACGCTCATCCGTCAAAGTGATAATTCCTTCCTGTTTCATATCCCCCCAAAGCTTGAATGCATTTTCGGGCAAAATCTCCCGTAATTCAGGCGTAATGTCCAAATGTCCCAAACAAGCTACATCTAAAATAGCCCGATGCAAAAGCAGGTCTTCTGTACTTTGTATATGCCCTTTAAATACGGCTAATGAGCCCGAATTTATCTGTGCCTGAAAAAGGGATGTTTCCTTCAGATTCTGAGCATAAGCATATTTTGCATTGCTGATAGATGAAGTCCCTAAACCTAACAATAACTCCGACTGAGAAGTGGTATAACCCATAAAATTCCGATTTAGAGTTCCCTCTTCAAGAGCTTTAAAAAGACTGTCTTCGGGTTTGGCAAAATGATCCATACCCACATCTTCTAAGCCCATATCCATAAGCATTTGTTTTCCTCAATCGTATACCGTTCTTTTTTGAGCGTTTGAAGGCAAGTCTTTGTCAGAGAATTTTCGCT
>CAYQXT010000202.1:0-7149 GCA_964421365.1 uncultured Bacteroidaceae bacterium | reverse complement strand
CATCATAGCCATAATGATAGACGATGCACCCACCAAAGGAATTACCTGAATTTCCAGCTCGTGAGCTAATTGCACAAGCAAAGCACCGGGATCGGCAATTCCGGGAGCACCCGCTTCCGAAAGAATTATCAAATCATTGCCCGCTTTTACCGGTTCTATGGCTTTTTGAGCCTCTTCGCGCGAACTGTGCTTATCCAAAACAAAAAAAGTACTTCCATTTATATCTGTGGCAGGCTGTATTTTTCGCAGGAAACGCCGTGCCGTTCGGATATTTTCCACCGCATAAAATTTCATACTCAGAATCATTTCGGCATACATAGCCGGTAAATAAAAAGAAGGCTCTCTTTCGCTTAGTGCCGAAGGGAAAAGGTATATTTTTCCTTTTATCATTTTTGTTTAAATTTGTGCAAAAATAATAAAATATATCAGGAATCTGAATTCTGAATTCTGAATTTAGAAGCCAGATGAACACAGAATAGATACGAAATATAAACAGATA
Source organism: uncultured Bacteroidaceae bacterium (assembly GCA_964421365.1). GTDB lineage: Bacteria > Bacteroidota > Bacteroidia > Bacteroidales > DYOH01 > CAYQXT01. The sequence continues at coordinate 6,650 of CAYQXT010000202.1, read as the reverse complement.
AACACCCATGATAGAGTTTTTAACACAAAAGGAACATGATTATATGGCGCAGATAGAAAGTCAGCAGTAAGCGTAGAAAAATTTGGGAAAATTTTTACTATTTGTACTCAATATATCTTTTTAGCCAAAAAATCTATGTATTATGAAGTATTCTCTATGTGGTTAATCCTAATATATATACGGATGGCAAAAATTTTTATAGCTTCTATTTTTAGTTTTCTTTATGTACTTAATGTTACCGCTCAAAGGGTAGATAGTTTAGTCATATATAAAAGCAAACGCCTGCTTTTGGTCTATTCGAAAAACAAAATTATCAAAAGGTATAAAGTTGCCTTAGGATCACATCCAAAGGGTAAAAAGCACTTTGAAGGCGATGGAAAAACCCCGGAAGGAAAATACTATATCAACAATAAAAATCCGTATAGCAGTTATCATCTTAATCTCGGAATTTCCTATCCCAACCAACAAGACCGTTTATATGCTCAAAACCACAAGAAACCGGCCGGTGGTGCCATAAAAATTCATGGTTTGCCCAATAAATTTAGTTATCTTGGTAAATTACAACGACTATACGACTGGACTCAGGGTTGCATAGCTCTTTCCAACTCCGAAATAGAAGAATTATATAAAATAATTCCAGTAGGGACAATTATTTATATTTATCCATAAATTATTCCTAAAAACAGATTGCTTCTTTATTTATTCGTACTATTTCATCCACCAGTACGAAATATGTATTTCGGTTGCATCTATAATAATTTGCTCACCAATCCAGGGAGTAAAAACCAGAATACCTATTTGCTTTGCTTTAACAAGCACTCTTTCCACCGGTTCTGTCCATGCGTGCAAGACCAAACTAAAGGCTCCCCAATGAATGGGAATCATTGCCCAGGCTTGTAAATCTTTTGCAGCCTGCACACTTTCTTCCGGCATCATGTGGATACCGTACCATTGCTCGTTATATTGTCCGCACTCTATCAGAGCAATATCAAAAGACCCATATTTTTAGCCTATTTCCTTAAATGATCGTGCAAGATAATTACGGCATCAATAGGAATAATTTTTCCAATTCAATGGACAAAAACTCACTAAATCACTTGGTTACTAACATCGGAACAGGCGATGGACTATTCCCAAACATCAGATCAAATAAAATCTTGTGCCCATCAATTTGTACCAAAAAAGCAGAATGACCAAACCATATCATATGGTCTTGCTGCAAATCCCAGTTGGCTATCGTTAATGAATCTTGGTGAATAGAGACAATTGGCAGTTCCGGCTTTCGCTAAGGATCGCTTTTCAGAAATTGCTGCAGTACTTTAAAGTATTCAACGTTCATCTTTATCTCCAAAATATTCTAAAACTTTCCGTTTTTATACAGCCCGCTTTTAGCATACTGCATTTTTTGTGTCCGGCAGGCTCTTCCTCTAATCTAAGGAGCAAGCTATATAAACAAAGTACCGGCAATAGCAACTCCGGACACCAACACCATAAATATCCATGTAATCATCTTTATTGTTTTAGTCTGAAAATATAAAACTTTAAAGGTACTATTTTTATGAATCGGATAATAAAACATCTAATTAATTTAAGCTTATTTCACATCTTTCTTTGCAAGGAATGAATATTAACCACCCACTATACACATTTCTGAAACTCAGATTTATCGTTACAAAGCTTCAGCTCCCAACATCATTAATTAAAATCTGTGAACAAAAATTCTCAGAAGTTTTTTACAAAAAAACTCTATTTCCGAAAAAAATTGTACCTTTAGGCAAAAGAAAATAAGTCATGGAAGAGAATAATAAAAAGAAAAACAGTTTCAGCGAAAACGCTAAAGGATTTTTAGGTGCATGGAAAGATGATTTTGCAAAAAAAAATAAAGACATTTTAGACCGTGCGAAAAAACGACGTGAAGAAAACCAAAAATTGAACGAACAAATAAAATCACTTTGGACAGACATTCAGTCAGAATTTCAGGGAACAGCCAAAGATTTATACGAAAAAGTGAATATACAGTTTCAGGGTTTTATGCAAGCAGCTAAAGAAGGGACAGCTACTGTTGCTCAAAAATTAGAACTCGAAGGAAGCATTGAACAAATGAAAGCTTTCTTACAAGCCTCGCACGACAAAGGCGAGGCAGAATTTAGCAAAATGGCCAATAGCATCAAAGAAAGTCTAAAAAATCTGAATATAGAAAGTACCAATTCCGAACATCAGGACATCAAAGGACAAGCAGAAAAGCAAGTAACAAAAGATAATCTCGAAAAATTAGACGATATACAGAAAAAAGCAAATGATTTAAACGATTTATTTGACGAAGAAAAATAGAGAGTGAAAAGTGAAGAGTGAAAACAGGGCTTTCCAAGGTTATCTTAGCCACTTGGAAACATCTATTTAATGGTGAATTGTTAATACTGTTCTACAATTTAGGGTATATCCATAGTATTTTTTAGCCAAAAAACTATGTCTTTTCTCTTAAAAAAATCTTAAAATCTAAACAAATGAAAAAAATAGTAAAAATTTCCAGCTTTACTCTAATAATTATTTTTCTGCTATTACTTATTTTACCCTTTGCCTTTAAAGAGAAGATAATGAAAATAGCCAAAGACGAGGCCAATAAAAATCTTAACGCAAAGATAGAATTCAAAGACCTTAGTCTATCCTTTTTCAGGGATTTTCCAAAATTCAGTATCCGCATAGAGGATTTTTCTATTAGAGGGAAAAAGGAATTTCAAAAAGATACGCTTTTTAGTGTAGCGCAATTAGATTTTGCGGTAGATGTAACCAGTATTTTTGATAAGGCGATTCAAATTCGTAAAATTAGCATCGAAAAACCAAGAATAAAAGCGCATGTACTTAAAGACGGGCGCGCCAATTGGGATATTGTACCCGAAGACAGCAGTGTAACACCTGAATCGCAAGCAGCAGAAAGTGCAGACACAAGCAGTTCAGCACTAAAAATGGCTTTACAAAAATTACAGATAAACAAAGCCATTATCGTTTACGATGACGAAGAAGGCAATATGAAAGCCGAAATAAAAAACATAGATTTTATGATGTCAGGTGATTTAACCACTTCTACAACAGATTTAAAAATTAGCACAAGCATACAAACCCTTAATTTTGACATGGATGGTATTCATTATCTAAAAAATGCCAAAATTAACTTTGATGCCGGAATTTTTGCCGACTTGGATAAATATCAATTCACCTTTAAGAAAAATCAACTTTCTATCAATAATTTAAAACTAAATTTTGATGGAATGGTCGATGTTTCCGATAGTGTGAATGTGGGCATGGATTTAAAATTCAGTTCGCCGGTTAACACATTTAAGTCTTTACTCTCGCTTGTTCCGGCCATTTACAAGCAAGATTTTGAAGGTTTAGAAACCAAAGGAAATTTCACCTTAAACGGCTTTGCCAAAGGCGATTTTAATACAAATACCCTGGCTACTCCAATATTTGAAGCCAATCTAAAAGTCAAAGACGGCTATTTTAAATATCCCGATTTACCCAAATCTGTGGACAATGTGAATATCGCTACAAAAATAGCCTCTACCGGTGGCGATATGAACAATATCACCGTAGCTGTTTCCTCCTTTCATGTTGAATTAGCCGGTAATCCCTTTGATGTAAATCTGCTTATCTCCCACCCTATGACCAACATAAATATTGCCGGGAAAATGAAAGGAACGCTTGATTTTTCCAGCATTCAGGATATTGTCCCCTTGGACAGTATGAAAATGGCTGGAATGATGAAAACAGATATTGTGCTAAACGCCAACATGTCGGACATAAACAATGATCAATACGAAAAAGTTACTGCCGATGGTCAAATAATTTTTTCCCATTTTTCCTATGAAATACCGGATTTACCTAAAGTTTTAATTACAGATGCTTTGCTCAAATTTTCACCCCGATATGTTGATTTGCAAAAATTTGATATGAATATTGGCCGTAGCGATTTACATTTACAGGGTAAAGTCGAAAAATTTATTCCTTATGTATTCTCCGATGGTATTCTTACTGGGAAATTGGCTTTGCAATCCAATTTATTTGATGCCAACGAGTTTCTTACCGGCGAGAAAACACCCGAAGAAACGCCAGAAACAGAAATAACTGATACGATTCCGCTCGAAGCTTTCCAGATACCCGAAAACATTAGCTTTGAATTTGTAAGCAATATGAAAGAAGTACACTACGACAAGCTGAAAATCGAAAATATCCTCGGTAAAATTAGCCTAAAAAAAGGAAAGCTAAATATGGATAATCTAAAAATGAACATGCTAAAAGGCTCTGTATCAGCTACCGGATTTTACGAAGCGCTGAATATCGAAAAGCCAAACATCAATTTTGTTTTCGGCATGAAAAATATTGATATTCCTTCTACCTACAAGGCTTTTAATACTATAAAAAAACTGGCCCCTATTGCCAAACAGTGTAGCGGTGCTATCTCTGCGAGTTTTAATCTAAATACCTCTCTCGATAAAAATCTAAATCTGCGCTACGAAACGCTCAACAGCGTAGGAAGACTGCAAACAAAGGAAATCGGACTTCAAGATAATCAAATATTTAATGGTATAGCCGATAAGACTAAGTATGAAAAATTGCGTAACCCCAAATTTAATGATATTAACTTGAAGTACAAAATCATAGACGGCAATTTGGAAATAGAACCATTTAAACTAAAAATAGCCGGATACCAAGCCGAAATTGGGGGTAAACAAAGCATTACCGGCAATATTGATTATCAAATTACGACTACACTACCCCATAGAAAATTGGGCGATTTGGCAGCCGGAATTACAGGGGCAAAAGTATCAAAGGCTGATTTTAAAATATTTATTGGCGGCACATTAAGCAAGCCCAAAATCACAAAAGTAGAAAGTAATGCCTTAGAAAGTGCCAAAGACGAAGTAACAGACAAATTGAAAGAGCAAGCCGGCGAAAAAGCACAACAAATTATAGATGAGGTACAGAAAAAAGCCGATGCGCTCATATCAGAAGCCCAAAAACAAGCCGCAGCCATTCGTCAAAAAGCAAAACAAGCCACCGACAAATTAATTTCTGAAGCCGACAAGCAAGGCAAAGCTCTAATAAAAAAAGCCGGCAATAATCCCCTTAAAAAGATTGCTGCACAAGAAGCAGCCAAAAAGCTGAATCAACAAGCTAAAGATAAAGCCAAAAAAGTGGTAAAAGAAGCCGACAATCAGGCAAATAATCTGGTGAACAAGGCCAAACAAGAAAGTGATAAAATTATAAGCAATGCACGAGCACAGAATGCAAAGCAATTATTAATTATTAATGGTGATTAAAAGGGACTTGGAATTCGTAATTTGGAATTCAGGACTCCGAATTCAGAATTCAAAATTTGAAGCTAAGGAATCAAGAAATCAAACGACCTTCGAGCGTGCTTGCACCTCGAAGCATCATTTGATTAAAAACTGGGCTATTTTATTCCTCTTACTTTTTTCAAACTTCCATCTAATCGCCCAATCGGCAGATTGTTTTGAGATAAAAAACCGGAAACTTAGCAAACAGTACGAATATGCCATAGAATTAATGCGTATGGTGCGCAACGATGAAGGGCAAAAACTATTAGAAAATATTGTTGGAGTAGAGCCTCGCTATGTGGATGCATGGTATGCACTTGCCGATTATAACTATCACAAAGGCAGAGAGTTTGCACGCGATAGCGTTTTTCATAAAAACCCAGGCACTTTTCTGCATAAAGCCTTTGAATATTACGATAAAGTACGCCTGCTTTGTCCCTCTTTTGATGATTATGGTGCCTTTTTTTCCCCCGGAGAATATTACTACGATTTGCGTGAATACAGTCAGGCTCAATATTTTTTACAAAAATATACAGAAAACGCACAGCTAAAAAGCACCCGCTACCGTAGAGCACAAGAATATTTAGAAAATATAAATACATACAGCCAAATAATCAATAATCCTGTACCTTTCAAACCCAAAATAATCGAGGGAGTTTCTACGCCCGATGATGAATATCTACCTATTCTCTCGCCCGATGGCGACTGGCTATTCTTCACACACCGCTACAAAAAGCAACTTAATAATTATCAAACCAAACAGCTCGTTGAAGAATTTACAGTGAGCAAACGCCTCAATAATCCACACAATAAAATTGAGGCTTTCTCGGTAGGACTGGCCATGCCCTACCCTTTCAATACTCAGCAGCGCAACGAAGGCGCGGCCAGCCTTACCATCGACAATAAACAGATGTACATTACCATTTGTGAAACAAAAAGAGCCAGCTATACCTCCTACCGTAATTGCGATATTTTCCGTTCTGATTTCAAGGGAGGAAACTGGTCCAAACTTAAAAACCTCGGCGATAGAATTAATGGAATAGACAGTTGGGAAGGTCAGCCGGCAATTACTGCCGATGGAAAAGTATTATTCTTTGCCAGTACGCGTGAAGGCGGATTTGGCGGTATGGATATCTACAAATCACAAAAAGACAGCGACAACCAATGGTCGCAGGCTATTAATCTGGGGCCGACTATCAACACCCAAAAAGACGAAAAGTCGCCCTTTATTCATTACGACAGCAGAACGCTCTACTTTGCATCCAACGGACAGTTCGGACTCGGCGGGTTTGATATTTTTTATTCTTTCTACAC
>CAYQXT010000201.1:0-7178 GCA_964421365.1 uncultured Bacteroidaceae bacterium | reverse complement strand
AATAACATAGTTCATGATACTCTGTTTTTTCCTTTCATTTCGGATTCCGAGAGCCGTTTCAAAATTTTGCAGCATCATACTTCTGATGTTCAAAGCTTCCCTTATTGTCTTCATGGGCATAGAACGAATTGTAAGTCCTTGTATTCCATAAAAGTTAGTAGTTGAGCCGGTGGCTATAACCAAAAAATCATAATCCAGATCACCAACACTAGTTTCAATTATATTATTCTCTGTATCTATCTTTTGAACCTCTGTTAATCGGAAAAATAAATTCTTTTTGTCCTTCAAAATTTTTCGGAAAGAAAAGGCAATAGAAGTAGCTGGCAAATCGGCTGTGGCTACCTGATAAAGCAAAGGAGGAAAAGAATGATAATTATTCTTGTCTATCAGTACGATCTGAAATTTTGAACTATCCAATTTCTTAGCAAGTGTTAAACCGGCAAATCCACCACCAACAATTACAACTCTTTTTAACTCATACTTAGGAATATCTATTCTCATAAAATACTTTTTATTAATCGTATGAATATAGTCGGTCTAAAGCAAATTTCCTGACAATATTATGACAGAAAATTTGGGCTAAAAAAACCCTGCAAAATAAATTGCAGAGTAGCATAATAAATGAGATGACTATAGTTATTGGATTACGAAAGTGCTTTTTTTACAGAATTGGCAATACGTTTACCATCGGCTTTGCCTTTAAGTTGGGCGTTAGCCATGCCCATCACTTTACCCATATCTTTCATCGAATTAGCGCCTGTTTTTTCAATAATCTCCTTTAATACGGCTTCTAATTCTTCGTCTGATAATTGCTGTGGCAAAAAAGCTTCTATTACTTTGGCCTGTGCCAGCTCGTTTTTGGCCAATTCTGCCCGCTTCTGTTGCTGAAAAATCTCTGCCGATTCTTTTCGTTGTTTTACCAGTTTTTGCAGGATTCTAAGTTCCATATCTTCGGTAATTTCCTCGCCGGAACCCGAAGTTTTAGCCAACAATAATTCGCTTTTTACGGCTCTTACTGCTTCCAAACGTACTTTGTCTTTAGCTTTCATAGCCTCTTTCATGGCTATGGTGATTTTTTCTTGTAAACTCATTTTTTATAGTCTTTAGTTATCAGTAAACAGTTATTTGTATGTAATTTTCTATTATGAATAAAACCGAAAAACTGACTAAACAAATAAAACTAATTTTAAATTAGTTCTAATCAACATTATCATTAAGATAAGGATTCCCTCGGCCTATATCATAATGATTATTTTCTTGGTTTCGTTTCAAAAAATAGTCAGAAACATCATTATTATCCGAAGGATTTATTTCTGATTCCGAAGGATTTATTTTAATCCCCTTGCGCTTATATGCCGGAGTGTTTTCATATTCGTCTAAATGCTCCCTATAAGTAGTGGGATCGAATGTGGATTTTTGCTCCTGAATATTCTGCTCCTTTACAGGATCTTTTTGAGAAGGCACTACCGGTTCAGGCTTTTTAGGTACAGGCTCATTACTCAGAGTTGTTTCCTCGATAATAATAATTCCGTCCATCCCATTATCTGTTTCTTTTGTTGTTTCAACAACTAAAGGAATATCATCAGCCGGATTTAATTTTGGCTGCTCTGTAACTTCCCCTTTATCACGTAAACTTTTGGCATATATTTCAGGAATTACATCGGCTCTAAATCCAGTGGCAATCACAGTAACACCTATTTTATCTCCAATGGCTTCATCATAGCAATTTCCCCAGATTAGATTAGCATTATTACCGGAAGCCTCCTGCACATATTCGTTCATGGTAGAAATTTCCTCCATAGTAAGTTCCTCTGTCCCGGAAACAAAATTCAGTAAGATATTCTGAGCACCAATAATATCGTTTGAATTTAATAAAGGCGAACTTAAAGCATCCTGAATAGCTTTTAAAGCCCTGTTTTCACCATCGGCCATTGCCGAGCCCATGAGAGCTACACCGCTTCCTTTCATTACGGTTTTCACATCTTCAAAGTCAACATTCACATAGCCTTTTACAGTAATTATCTCGGCAATTCCTTTTACTGCGACAGTTAAAATGTCATCTGCTTTGGCAAAGGCATTAGAAATGGTTAAATCACCATAAATTTCGCGTAACTTTTCGTTATTAATCACCAAAAGGGCATCTACATTTTTATGTATTTCCTGCAAACCCTCCAAAGCCTGTTGTACTCGCTTATTTCCCTCAAAGCGGAAGGGTAAAGTAACAATACCAACAGTTAAAATTCCGACTTCTTTGGCGGCTTTGGCAATTACAGGTGCAGCTCCGGTTCCAGTGCCTCCTCCCAATCCGGCCGTGATAAAGACCATTCGGGTATCTTTATTCAGAATAGCCATCACATCTTCTATACTCTCTATGGCTGCCTGACGACCTTGTTCCGGCTTGTTGCCGGCTCCCCTCCCTTCGGTTAAACTGGCTCCTAACTGAATTTTAATAGGGACTGGGCTTGCTTCCAGAACCTGAGCATCTGTGTTACAGACCACAAAATCTACATCGTTAATTCCCTGACGAAACATATGATTAACCGCGTTTCCTCCTCCGCCACCTACGCCAACGACTTTTATTATCGAATGATTTTCTTCTTGTATATCAAAGGGCATAATATCTTCTGACATGATTTTTTCTCCTATTCTTTAATGAATTACATTGATGAATCGCTTTCATTGGTTTCAAACATACTCCCAAATATTCGTTTTATCATATTATTGAAACTTTCATGCGTATTTTTTCCAGAATTTTCATTCTCCCTTAGCGAGGTATCTTCCTCCTTTGCTTCGAGTTCAGAAACACCATTTTTCTCATAATATTCTATTCCTTTAAGAACAAGTCCTATTGCAGTAGAGTATTTGGGCTGTGCCAGATTATCATTTTGAATACTAAACATTTCGTTAGGTTGTGCCACCCGTACATCTATACCAGTACGAAACTGAAATAATTGCGATAAATTTTTGAGTAAAGCACCACCGCCTGTCAAAACGATACCGGCACCCAAGCGATTAAAATATCCTGAATTTTCCAGTTCAAATTTAATAACAGCGATAATTTCTTCCATTCGTGCCTCAATTATCATTGCCAATTGATTTTTGGAGATCCTTTTGGCTGCCTGACCGGGAAAACCAGCAATGCTAATAATCTCATTTTTAGGTGCCGACTGTGCTAAAGCATGTCCATGCCTCACTTTCAAATCTTCAGCAAGACGCGCAATAATCTGCAAGCCTTCTTTAATATCGGTGGTAATAATTGAGCCACCCAGCGGTACTACGGCGGTCTGACGAATAATTTTGTCATGAAACAAGGCTATATCAGTTGTTCCACCGCCAATATCTACCATTGCCACACCGGCTTCTTTTTCCTCATCAGAAAGCACGGCATCTGCTGAAGCTAAGGGCTCTAATACCATTGTATCAAGGGTTAACCCGGCACGTTGAATACATTTTTCAATATTTTTAGCCGAAGTGGTTTGTCCTACAACAATGTGGAAATTTCCTTCCAAACGTTTGCCATACATTCCTACCACATTGCCAGTTATGCCTGATTCATTATCCACTTTATAGCTCTGTGGAATGATATGCAAAATTTCTTCGCCCGGATTTAGCGAAACATGGTGCATATTTTCCAGCAATTCATCAAGATGCTCTTGCCGGATTTCGCTATCCTCATTGTTTATATTCACAATTCCCCGATTAGCCAGACTTTTTATATGCTGACCTGCAATTCCAACGACTACATGACTAAAGGTGTAGCCGGATTGGTGCTCGGCTATTTCCACTGCTTTGCGAATTGCCGCAGAAGTTTCTTCAATATTCTGCACTACACCTCTCTTAACTCCATGCGACTCCGACTCGCCAATGCCAAGAATTTTAATTCGTCCATTTTCCATTTTCTGCCCCAGAGCGGCAACAATTTTCGTGGTTCCAATGTCGATTGCGGCGACTGGTTCCATCTCCTTCTTTTTTGTGTCTGTTTTTTCGTAACTCATTATATATGCTGTATTAAAGGGTTCAACGTATGCAAACTACCTGATTTTTAAATTTCAAATTAATTTCTCTGAACTGATTCCAATCTATAGTATGAAATCCGTATTGGTATAAAGCCATAAGCTTATCAAATTTTTTCCTAATATTGCGAATACTCCCAAAATAGATACTCTGCGCACCCACCATTGGAACTAATTCAAATTCGCCTTTTTTATTTACATAAATTTGCTGTATCTGTGCTTTCCAAAAATTATCGGAACTAATAAATTTCGCTAATTTATATAAATCACTAATTTGCTTTGTTTTATGTTTAATAAATCCACTTGCAGGCAAAACTCTTGGCCTGTATTTTTTTGGTAAAGACATCACCGCACCATAAATATCAATGTAATAGCTCAATGAATCAGTAATAATGCGCAAAATAGGTGTTCGCTGACTAATTTCTACTTTTAGATTCCCGTCAATGGTTTTATACACTTCGGCGTGTTTTACCGATGCCTGATTATTTAATGCTGCTTCTAAAACAGCTAGATTCAGTTCTTCTATCGGTTTCCCAATTATTTTACCCTGCTTAGCTTCCAGAATATCAATAACTTCTTGTTTATCAATTAATTTATTATTTAAAGAATCTTTGAAAACAACATCAATACTACTGCAAATCACCGACTTACGTCTCCAATTTACAGTAATAAGGGCTACAATTACGTAAAGCGTAATCATACTCCAGACTATGATGTTTTTTTTACTCATTATTAATTATTTTTCTCTTTTAAATGTTGATAAATTTTTTCTAATTCAGTGTCTATATCGCCAGCTCCGATAGTAACCACAACATCCGGTTTTATATTTTCTTTAATAAATTTTATTAAATCTGCCTTAGGAACTAAATTTTTATGAGGAATATCAATTTTTTTCCAGAGCTCCATGCTATTAATTCCTTCGATTGGTTCTTCGCGTGCCGGATAAATTGGTAAAAGCACAATTTCATCAAATTGCCCCAAAACATGGGCAAAATCATCGATAAAATCGCGAGTACGCGTGAACAAATGCGGCTGGAAAATGGCTGTAATTTTACGCTTAGGATATTTATCGCGTAAACCACGCAAAAGTGCGGCTATTTCTTCGGGATGATGTGCATAATCATCTATAAAGGTAACTTTCCCATCCAACCAGATATCAAAGCGACGCTTTATACCTTTGAATGTATTTAATGCATCGCGAATTTCGGCTTCCGAAACTCCGTTAAGTGCAGCCACAGCCACGGCAGCCACAGCATTTTTAACGTTGATAATACCAGAAATACTCAAATGTAGATTTTCCCATATTTGATTATCTGGCATTTTCAAACTAAAGCGGTATCCTCTAGTTGTTGCTTTTATATCAAAAGCCTGATACTGAGCATCACTATGTATTCCATAAGTAAATTGCTTTATAGTATTATTTTTCAAATTCAGTACTTTAGATATCAACAAATTACCATCTGTATCTATTTTAGTAATAAATTCTTCAAAAGTCTTAATTAAATTTTCTTTTGTTCCGTAAATATCTAAATGGTCGGCATCAACAGAAGTAATTACAGCCGTTTGCGGATTTAACTGTAGAAATGAACGATCAAATTCATCGGCTTCTACCACCATTATTTCGCTTCCTTTGTATATTAAATTGGAATTATAATTCTCTGTAACTCCCCCTAAAAAAGCGGTTACTGGCATATTGCATTCCGCTAACAAATGACCTAAAATTGCCGAAGTAGTGGTTTTTCCGTGTGTTCCTGCAACAGCCAAACACATCGAATTTTTTGATATTTCCCCCAAGACAGCTGCTCGTTTTAAAATCCAATATTTTTCTGATTTAAACCAAGATAGAATCTTATTACTTTTAGGAATTGCAGGGGTAAAAACCACCAAAGTATTTTCATTATTCTGAATGCTTTTTGGCAATAAAGAAAGCTCATCTTCAAACTGAATCTGTATTCCTTCTTTTATTAAAGCATCCGTTATTACTGAAGGTGTTTTGTCATAACCAAATACAGATTTTCCTTCAAGATTAAAATAACGCGCCAAAGCACTCATTCCGATCCCGCCGATACCTACGAAGTAAAAATTCTGTATGTTTTTTAGGTTATTCATATTTTAAACCTAACAGGTTTTAAAAACCTGTTAGGTTGTTTTATTTTTTCATTATTCTTTCAATCTCTGCTACAATCTCTTTGGTAGCATTAGGTTTTCCTAAATCTTTTATATTTTCTGAAAAAATTGTTTGTTGCTTTTCAGAAGTGATTAATTCTGTAAAAACAGCTTCAAATTTCTCATCCAATTCATTTTCCTTAATTAATAATGCTGCATTTTTATTTGAAATTGCCAAGGCATTTTTTGTTTGATGGTCTTCGGCTACATTGGGTGATGGTATAAATATTACAGGTTTCCCAACCAAACACAATTCTGAAACCGACAAAGCTCCAGCTCTCGAAATAATAAAATCGGAAGCTGCATAAGCCAAATCCATTCGGTTTAAAAAAGCATGAATTTGCACCGTATCTGTTTCTTTATTTTTATAAGTTTCAAAATAAAAACTTCCGCATTGCCAAATGACTTGCAGGTTTAGTTTTGAAAACAATTCAAAAGATGAATCTATTAATTGGTTGATTCTTCTGGCACCTAAACTTCCACCTAAAATCAATATTGTTTTCTTATCATTCTTCAGATTAAAAAAGGAAACTGCTGCTGCTCTTTTATCCGAAATATCTAGCAAATCTTGTCGTACAGGATTTCCTGTTAATTTTATTTTTTCGGAAGGGAAAAATTTATCCATTCCATCGTAAGCCACACAAATACTTTTTGCTTTATTGCTTAGCCATTTATTGGTAATTCCTGCGTGTGAATTTTGTTCTTGTATCAAACAAGGAATTCCTTTATTAGAAGCAACTCTTAACAACGGAGCACTCGCATAACCGCCTGTTCCTATTGCTGCATCTGGCTTAAAGTTTTTAATTATTTTTTTTGAAGCCCATAAACTCGAAATAAGTTTAAAAGGAAACATCATATTTTTTAATGACAAACTTCGTTGCAATCCAGAAATCCAAAGCCCCTTAATTTTATAACCTGCTTGTGGAACTTTTTCCATTTCCATTCGGTCTTTTGCTCCTACAAATAAAAATTCAGCATTGGGATAGCGTACTTTTAATT
>CAYQXT010000200.1:0-7187 GCA_964421365.1 uncultured Bacteroidaceae bacterium | reverse complement strand
TCTTCGGATAAATTTTTTTGTTTCACCCGTTCTTTTCCAATATTCTTCGAGGCTTTCTTTCTTTGCGAATTTTTCTAGATATTCCTCATAATTTTGTATCGCTTTTTCTGCCACTGTACGGCTCCATTTCCATTGGCCTGTTTTAGGTGTAAAGCCATGAATATCGTAGCGCATTGTAGGGCGGTCGGCATCATTCCAAAAGCCTTTCCAGTATCCCTTTTCTTTACGAATGTTAGATGCAGCCCGATATACCGGATAAAAGCTAAATTCTTCTGATTTTGCATAGCAAAGGATATACTCAAAGCCCACATTTAGGGTTTTTAGCCCTTTTTTTATAAATTGCCGGTTCAGGTTTTTATCATATCTACGGGTAATTATGGAATTTCTGAAGTTTTCTTCGCCAAAAATTTCGTTTAGAATTAATTTCAGATTCGCTTGTTCTTCCTCTCCGATTGAAATGAAAATAGCTCCGTCATTACGAAGTAAGTTTTTGGCTAACAATAATCTGGGATACATCATATTTAACCAGTTATTGTGGTAGTGCCCATTTTCTTTTTGACTGTCTTGGAGCAAAGCTACCCGAGTTAATTTACCCATTTTATCCCTGTCGCCTACTTTCTTTTCATATTCTGCTTTTGTGTCATAGAAATTATCGGCATATACGAAGCTGTCGCTACCGGTATTGTATGGAGGATCGATATATATCATTTTAATCTTAGCGGTATATTCCTTTTGGAGAATTTTTAATGCTTCTAAATTCTCGCCTTGAATAAATACATTTTGAGTAGAGTCTATATTTTTCGAGTCTTTTCTATTGGTAATTAGTTTTTTTGTTGGAGGAACTTGCGCTTCTCTAATCGCTTTCTGTTTCCCTGCCCAATTTAAAGCATATCTTTTTTTGTCGAAATTTATTTTTTCTCCCCATAAGAATTGAATTTTTTCTATATCAATTTCATCATTTGTAAATATTTCGGGTAAAATTTTTTTCAGTTCTTTTCTTTTTTTTTCTTTTAGTATAATATTTTTAGCTACCATTTTATTTATGTTATTTTAAAAATTCTATATTTCTTTTAAGCTTGAGAGTAAATACTCATTGGGTGAATCTAAGAAATATTTAATGTAGCGAATTTATTATTTTTTATTATTTATGCAAATTTAAGTTAGGATTTTGCTGAAATACAAATTCGGTTTAAATTAAGACTCATAAGGAGTCCGAAACTCAAAAGAGAAATAGAGAGAATAGTCAGGCTAGTAAATCCAAAGGCATCTAATATTATTCCACCCGGAATGGAGAAAAACAAACCAATAGCTATAATGTTATTGTAAACAGCTATATACGAAGTTCTATATTTTTCAGGAGCCCGAGTTAGGAGCAGGTTGCTAAAAGCTAATCGATAACCATCTACCGAAGCACCAAGGATGAAAAAAACGATAAAATACAGTGCGTAACTATCGAAAATTACTAATAAAAGATAGGCAAAGATATTAATGGAGAAGGAGAGAATAACAATCATTCGATCTTTTCCCATACCCGAAAGTTTCCCCCATAAAAAATTAGCCGACATGGCACCAAACATCTGAATACCTGCAAAAAGAGCAATTTCTTTCCCTCCAATATTATAATTCTGTCGGGCATGGAGAATAATAAAAGGCATGAGCAGTAGAAAACCTAATGAGGAGAGTCGGGTTATAATCTGTGTACGAAATTGTTTATCTTGTTTAACGAAAGTTAGGGCTTTTTTTATGAAGGATGAAAAATTACGTTCTTCGGTCGAAAAATTTGTTTTTTCTTTCTCTTTCAGGGGGATAAAATATAAAAAACCCGCTGCCATAATTAGGCCACTCACCATAAATATATAGGCAAAACTATTGGGAGCCTCAAAATGTTCTAAAAAGTAGCCGGAAATACCAACGACTCCAATAATTGATGCTAATCCGGCAAGTATTTGTCGTTGAGCAATTAACTTACCTCGATATTCTTTAGTAAACATTTTACCCATAAGTTCTTGATAATAAACTGTTCCAAAACCAGCACTAAATGAAAATAAAAATAAGCTTATACTAAATAATAATAGCGTTAAATTGGGATATGAGTTACCGAAAAACAAGATAATTAAACCAATAGAGAACCATGAACTGAAACGCATAGAAAAGACTTTTATCAGCTTTGGTTTTATAAAAGCGTCATTTCGTGCATGAAAAGCGGCATAAAGTTGCATTATTATAGCTCCACCGCGTAGTAGAGATGTGAAAATCCCTACCATTGTATTACTGTTGCTAAAATATTTTACGATAACGGGCAGAACAACTGACTGGTCGGCCAGTGCCATGGCTCCGGCTAAAAGAAATCCTTGGACAATAATTCTTTTTTTATTCTGATTATTATTAATTAATTCGTTCATATGCAAATAATAATGTTTTTTTGTTTTAAAATAGGAATGAAAAGTAGAATTTTTTAATTGGGAAAGTGAATTTTATTCCGCTTTAATAGCGTTCATTATTTTAAATTTTGACAAAGATATAAAAATAAGCTTTGAAGTAGTTGATTTTTTGTGAATTTGTGGTTAATTTTAAAAAATAGTATGCATGCATTTTATTTTTTAAAAAATAAATGCTATGTTTGCATAGGAATATAATCATAAAAATATATAGATATGAAAGTATTACTTGCAGTAAGTCATGTACCAGACACGACTTCAAAAATACGATTTGTTAATGATGATACTGAGTTCAATACAAAAGATATTCAGTATATAATTAGTCCTTTTGATGAATTAGCATTGACACGTACTTTAGAGCTTAAAGAAAAATTGGGTGGAATGGAAATTACCGTTGTAACTGTGGGAGGTAAAGCCGTAGAACCTACTATGCGTAAGGCTTTGGCTATTGGGGCAGACAAAGCTATACGGGTAGATGCAGAGCCTGTTGATGCCCTTTTTGTAGCTCGTCAAATAGCCGAAGTTTTCAAAAGAGGCGAATATGATTTTATAATTACCGGAAAAGAATCTATTGACTTTACCGGAAATCAGGTTGGTGAAATGGTGGCTGAATTTTTAGAAATCCCAACGGTTTCAAGCTCTGCTTACTTAGATATTGAAGGCGAAAAGGCTATTATTACTCGTGAAATTGACGGTGGAAAAGAAGTGGTTGAAACCTCTATGCCTTTTGTAACCAGTGGGCAAAAGGGAATTGCTAAGGAACCCCGTATCCCTAATATGCGTGGAATTATGATGGCGCGTAAAAAGCCTATGGAAGTAGTCGCACCGGTTGAACAAAACGTTCATACTAAGGTAGTCAGATTCTCCCTGCCGGAAGCTCAAGGCGCTTGTAAAATGATTTCTGCCGATGACCCGGCTGAGTTAGTTCGTTTATTGCACGAAGAAGCCAAAGTAATATAAGTGAGAAGTTAAGAGTGAATAGTTAAAACATAATTCACAATTGCATACAAAGGCTTTATTTTATTTAACTAATTTTAAAAAAAGATAATAATGTCAATATTAGTATATACCGAAAATTGGGATGGCAAATTTAAAAAAGCGACCCAGGAGCTTGTTTCCTACGGTAAAGAATTAGGAAATGAGATGAATCATCCTGTTTATGCCATGACTATTGGTAAAGTAGCAGATGATGTATTACAAACTTTAGGCCAGTATGGAGCTGAGAAAATCTTCCATGCAGATAATGATAAATTGGATAAATTTAATCCTCAGGCTTACACACATGCTATTGCTGAAGTAGCCAAGCAGGTTGATGCCAAAGTGATTTTATTTGATCATAATTTTACCGGTCGTTCTTTAGCTCCACGAGTAGCTGTTCGTATGGAAGCCGGTACTGTAAGTGGTGTGGTTGCCCTTCCTTCCAGCTTTGAGCCGTTTGTTGTTAAGCGTTCTATTTATTCTGGTAAAGCTTTTGCTGAAATGGAAATTAGCTCAGAAGTAAAAGTGTTGAGTTTGATGCCAAACTCTTTTGAGGTACGCGAAAATTCGACTGAAATAAGTATAGAAAAAGTAGCCGTAGAGGTTTCTGACGATTTAATGAAGGCTTTGCCTGTTCGCGTTGAAAAGATTGAAGGAAAAATTCCTTTAACTGAGGCAGAAATCATTGTCTCGGGAGGTCGCGGACTCAAAGGACCCGAAAATTGGGGGATGGTAGAAGAATTGGCCTCTTTACTAAATGCAGGAACAGCCTGTTCGCGTCCGGTTGCTGACGAGGGCTGGCGTCCGTCTGACGAACACGTAGGACAGACCGGAAAATTAATTCACCCCAACCTGTATATAGCTATTGGTATTTCCGGTGCTATTCAGCATCTTGCCGGCGTGAATTCTTCTAAATTTATGGTTGCCATTAATACCGATCCCGAAGCTCCTTTCTTTGAGGCTGCTCATTACGGAATTCTGGGCGATGCTTTTGAAGTGATACCTAAATTGATTGAGGCGGTTAAAGAATTTAAAGCAAATATGTAATTTCGTTTTTTTCCATAGATAATAGTTGTTTAAGCCTGTTCTGAAAAGAGCAGGTTTTTTTTGTTATGGATCAAATTGAGCTTTTTGTCTAATTATATAATAGAGTGTTAAAAAATATACTTTATTCAAATTTGATTTTTTATTTTCGGGATATTCCGATATTTTTGTCTCTTGTTTTATTTGGATTAATTCTAAATAAATATAAATAATAATTACTGAAAGATAATAAATATATAAAAATGTCGAAATTTGATTTGGTGATGCCTAAATTAGGCGAAAGCGTTCAGGAAGCGACCATAACAAACTGGTTTGTTAAGGAGGGAGATACTATAGAAGAAGATGATCTTCTTTTGGAAATTGCCACCGATAAGGTAGATTCCGAAATTCCCAGTCCGGTGGCCGGAGAGGTAAAGAAAATCTACTTTGCTGTTGATGCGTTGGTTCCCGTAGGAACTGTCATTGCTGAGATTATTTTAGAGGGTAATGATGAAATTGTAGAAGACGGCAGTATAACCGGGGATAAGCCAGATATAGCGAAAGAAACAAACGAAGAAACAACCAAAGTAAAGGATGATTTTGAGAAATCGTCTCGTTTTTATTCGCCTTTAGTTAAAAATATTGCCTCAAATGAAGGAATAAGCTTAGGTGAATTAGAGGCGATTAGTGGTTCGGGAATAAATGGAAGGATTCAGAAAAAAGATATTCTTACTTATTTACAAAACAAAAAGTTAAGCAATAAGACTCATAATAAGTCTGATGAAGTGAATATCCGTCAGCAAAATGATACGAAAGAAAGACCAAAAGTTAGTGTATCAGTGAGTGCTGGAGATGAAATTGTGCAAATGGATAGAATGCGTAAGCTGATAGCTGATAATATGATACACTCCAAGCACGTATCGGCACATGTAACCAATATGGTAGAATGCGATGCAACAAATATCGTTTTGTGGTATCAGAAGATGAAAGAGAATTTTTATAAACAGGAGTCTGTGAAATTAACCTATCTACCTGTGTTTCTTGCTGCTGTGGCCAAAGCCTTAAAAGAATATCCAATGATAAATGCAGCAGTTGATGGGGATAAAATTATTATTCGTAAGGCCATTAATTTGGGCATAGCGGTAGCACTTCCGGGTAATAATCTGATTGTTCCGGTAATTAAAAAAGCCGATCAGTTAAACTTATTAGGTTTGACCAAAGAATTGACTCGTTTGGCAGATGCAGCCCGTGCAAATCAACTTTTGCCCGATGATATAGCCGGAGGTACTTTTAGCATTTCTAATTTTGGTACTTTCCGAAATGTTATGGGAACGCCCGTCATAGCTCAACCTCAGGTAGCTATTTTGGCTATTGGTACTATTGAGAAAAAACCGGCAGTAGTGGAAACCCCTACCGGTGATATTATTGCTATTCGGCATAAAATGTTTCTGTCGCTTACCTATGATCACCGTATAATTGATGGTGCTTTGGGTGGAGCTTTTTTAAGGCGATTGGGCGATATTATTGAAGAATTTGACTTAAATACAACGATTTAAACAAAAAAATATGATTACTGTTGATAAAAAATATGGCATTAAGAAAACAGACAAAGAATTACTTAAAAAATGGTATTTTTTAACGACTTTGGGTCGTGCTCTTGATGATAGAGCGCCTAACTACCTAAAACAAGTCATTGGTTGGTCTTATCATGCGCCTTATGCCGGGCATGATGGCATTCAACTAGCTATTGGGCAGATTTTTGATCGTACTACCGACCACCTGTTTCCCTATTATCGCGATATGCTTACTTCGCTTTCTGCTGGATTAACCGCTGAGGAGATTATTTTAAATGGAATTTCAAAGGCTACGGATGTGGCTTCTGGTGGGCGACACATGTCTAATCATTTTGCTAAACCAGAGTGGAATGTGCATAATGTTTCGTCTTGTACCGGAAATCATACGCTACATGCTGTGGGGGTAGCTAGGGCTATTAAGCGGTATAAAAAGGCAGGCGTGGCTATTAGTTCTCAGGGCGAATCTTCTGTTTCAGAAGGCTATGTATATGAGGCTATTAATGGCGCTTCTAAAGAGAAATTGCCGGTAATATTTGTGTTTCAGGATAATGGATACGGAATTTCGGTGCCTAAATCCGATCAGACAGCGAATGCTAAGGTCGCAGATAATTTTCGTGGGTTTAAAAATCTGGAGATAATTCACTGTAATGGTAAGGATGTTTTTGATAGTATGAATGCTATGGAAATGGCTAAAAAGTGGGTAATAGAAAATCAAATACCCGTAATTGTTCATGCTTCCTGCATTCGTATCCATTCGCACAGTAATTCCGACCGTCATGAATTGTATCGCGATGATTTTGAGCTGAATTATGTTCGCCAGTACGACCCGCTTGGAAAATTTAAACGTCTATTGCTTCGTTATGAGCGTTTTACAGAAAAGGAATTAGACGATATTGAAATAGAGGTGAAACGGATTGTTAAACAGGCTCATAAAAAAGCTTTAGCCGCACCTGATCCTAAACCAGAATCAATTTTTGACTTCGTACTTCCAGAGCCTATAAAAGTAGAAAAATATCCACTGGGTTTGCATAAAGAAAAAGGAGAGAAGAAAAAATTAATTCAGGCTTTAAACGAAACCCTAAAAGCGGAATTTCGCCTAAATCCAGATACTTATCTCTGGGGGCAGGATATGGCCAACAAGGAAAAAGGTGGTATTTTTAATGTATCTAAGGGT
>CAYQXT010000199.1:0-7200 GCA_964421365.1 uncultured Bacteroidaceae bacterium | reverse complement strand
TCCATTTTTAAGGAATTTTTAATTCGTAAATAAAAAAAAACAAACTCTTACTTCTGAAAAGTATTTTCAAGCTGAATATCAGCGAATTACAATCTTATTAGATAATCTTTTAAGGAAACTCAATAAATTCTTTCCATTTTTTTTTGCGTTAATGCTGACTCTTAAGCGAAAAACTAATAGTGAAAAGTTTTTATCACATAATACTTTTTTATTAACATATTTTTAACTCTTCACTTAAATCTGCTCGTGTGTGTCTCAATTAATATTTCAGACATGGTCTGTTTCATCTCTATTCTCTATCTCAATGTTTATCATATAAGGTTCTTTGCCGGCAAAAACGATTGGTACTTTAACAATGTTTTTTTTAGGTATTTTGTATTCAATCAATTCTTTATAGTATCTATTTCTATCTATCTGGTTTGCAGCCAATTTTATTTGGTCATTTATTCTTTGGTGAAATTTGCTTTCGTCTTCCGTCTTTTTTTGCTTTTTTATTTGCTTTATTTCTATTACTACCCCATTTTTTGTTTTATCATGCGGTACAAGCATAATATCGTATCGTCCTTCACCACTCTCCCTGTTTGATTTAATTTGGTAATCATCACCAATAATAGCCAATAAACCAAGAACATATGATTGATATACATATTCGTTCTTTTTGGTGGTATCGTAATAGCTGAAAGTATCGCCCATTATTTCTTTGAAGCCGCTTTCAAATTCGTTAATTTTATTGTTTACGAGATAGTTTGTCGTTTCTTGCAATAAAGATTTGATTATTTTAATGTCAGATTCCAACCACTCCAAAATGGTATCCTGAAATATTGTTTTTATTTCGTAGTTTGGAATACTCAGCTCATATTCTTTCCTTGCCACTTGATTGCGAGAAGTTAAATATCCGCTAAAAGTAAATAATGTCCAAAGTAAACTTTTCCGGTTGTCTAAATCCGGAAAAACAAAATTCTCTTCTATATCTTTAACGATTACTTCTCCGTTAATTAATTTTAGTAATTCCTCCCGAATATTATCGGCATTTTTTTGCTTTATTTCGCTTTTTATCAATTCGTTGCCACTTGTATTAGTCCAATAGGGTTTAAAACGTTGACCTTTACTAACTACAAAATTAAGGATTGACCAAGGGTTGTAAATATTCGTAACTTCACCAAATTTATATCCGTTATACCATTTTTTTATTTGAGAATAATCAATCTTTACTTTAAAATCTTTAATTATTTGCATTACTTCCTGCTCTGTGAATCCGAATTTATCGGCAAATTCTTCATCTAAAATAGAATAAATACTCAAATTGTTTAAGCCCGAAAAAATACTTTCTCTTGATACGCGTAAAATTCCGGTAATTACGCCTTTATATAGATATGCATTGTCTTTAAAAGCGCCGCTGAGTAAATTTCGCATAAAAGAAACTACTTCATCATAATATTTTTGGTAGCCGGATTGAATGGGTGTGTCGTACTCATCTACAAGAATTACAACTTGTTGTTTGTGGTAGCGATACAGATATTCGCTTAATTGTTTTAAACTTATTTCATAGGCTCCCTCACTTGCTGTTTCTGTAAGTATTTTATTAAATTTCACTTTCTCATAATCTCGTAGAATATCCGCTTCTAACAAATAATAATGCTTTTCGTAAATTTTAATAATTTCTTGTTTAATATGATATAAGGTTTTGTCCCAATTATCTGCCTTTGCATCTTTAAAACTCAGGATTATCACCGGATATTTTCCGCAATGTTTCATAATATCCTCGCCGGTTTGCCATATTTTTAGTTTTTTATACAGTCCTACATTTTCGGGTTCATTTTTGTCGAAAAAATATTTTAACATAGACAAATTTAAGGTCTTGCCAAAACGACGCGGACGCGGAAAGAGAATGATGTCATTTTCTGCTTCAATTATTTCTTTGATGAATAATGATTTATCCACAAAATAAGCATCTGCTTTAATCATATTCTTGAAATCGGAACTTCCGAGTTTTAATCTTTTCCTTTGTGCCATTTTATTTCCCTTTCGTATTGAAAACTTGTTACAAATTTACGAAAAAATTGGGATTTATAAATTTTGAATTTAAGGTATTTTTTAAGAAAAATGGATATTATACCCAACCGCTTCTAAAACCTGTAAATGCTTTCTGACAACTTACTGATGTTCTGAAACAAACAAATGTAAGCATACAAAATGCGATACCGGCACGATATAAAAATGCGAAACCGTTTGGGGGGTAAATTAGGAATACTCAACTGCTATCAAAATAGCGAAGAAGATTTCATTATTTCTTTTCAATCAAAACATTACAAAAATATACATAAAAATAGGATACCGATTCGGTATAAATTGCTTATTTCAGAATGATGCATTATTATTATATTTGCCCAAATTAAAGAAAATAATACGTATGGATTATACCAGAATTATTGCATCATTATTCCTTATTTTAAGCCTTTCGCCGGCTTTTGCACAAAAAAAGCTCCGAAATGCCAAACAGTTGAAACGGGCTAAAACCTATAAATCAATAGAAGAAGCCTCGCATAATGCTAAACGAGTTTATAAACTCAATCTAAGCAATCAGCAGCTCAATAAATTACCCGAAGGAATAGGCGAATTTGTAAATTTGCAAGTCCTCAATCTGAGTGGAAACAGAATTACTTATCTACCAGAAAATCTATGGAGATTAACTAATCTGCAAATCATAAAACTCGCAGAGAATCAGGTAATAGAAATACCGGACGGAATAGGAAACCTACATAATCTCAAAGAATTAGACCTATTTAATAATAGATTAACTCAATTATCGGATAGAATCGGGCGATGTAAAAAACTAAAAAAGTTAGAATTAGGCTGGAATCAACTCACTCAACTAAGTGATAGCATCAACAATTTATCAAATCTGGAATACCTGAGTATAGAAAAAAATAAAATTAGTAAATTTCCTAAAAAAATTGGCAATTTAAGCCATTTAAAGGAATTGAAATTATTTGATAACAAAATAACAGCCTTACCGAGTGATATTGGCAAACTACAATTACTGCCCCGATTAAGTCTCGGTAAAAATAAACTCAAAACTTTACCAGCCAGTTTCATCCAGCTAGGTAATTTGAGTTACTTAAATCTGCAAAATAATAGCCTTAGCAGCCTGCCAAAAGAGATTGGCAATCTGAGCAAGCTCACCAGCCTGAATATAAAAAGTAACAAGCTGAAAACTTAGCCCGAAAGCTTTACTCAATTCGTTAATTTAAAAGAAATTGAAGCGCAAAATAACTTTTTGAGTCGCCTACCCAAAGCGATAGGGAATTTTCAACAGCTAAAAATTTTCAATCTGAATCACAACCATTTATCTTCTTTACCAAAGAGTTTTTCTCAATTAGATAGTTTGCAGAGTCTAAATCTTTCACATAATTATTTTGGTCATTTTCCAGTAGTTGTAAGTCAATTAAGCGAATTAGAAGACTTAAACTTAAGCTATAATGCTATCCAAAGGATAAATGCCATTTCAGGAAGTTTTCCAGAGTTGCAAACACTCAATTTGTCGCACAACAAGCTCTATTCTCTTTCAGGTGATTTAAGTAAGGGGGCAAAACTTCAAAATTTGAATTTGAGCTACAATAAAATTTTGCTTATCCCCAAATCATACCGCAAATTCAAACAGTTGCAATTTCTAAATCTGTACAAAAATCAACTCTATAAATCACAAAAAAAGAATGTGAAAAAATATTTACGAAAAACAAAAATTAAATTATAAATGGATATTTGTAAATTAATCTCAACGTTTTTCCATTCATAATTCACCATTCACCATTAATAATACACAATTTTATGGCTCTACCTTGGTCTTACGAATATAAAACAACGATTAATGCAAATACAGAACAAGTTCTTAAGCTAAAAAACCAACTGAAAGGAACTCTTTTGCATCAATTAGATAGTGATAATTATGAAGAAATTGAAAGCGAAAAGGAGCAAATAAATTTTACGGGTAAAAATACACTCTTTAGTATTGCATCTAAAATCCAAATTCATTGGAAATTTAAACCCGCTTTTGGCCTACATTTACAATTCGAGATGACAAATTTTATCCGCCTGCTCACGATTGTAGCTCTTTCTATCGGATTTTTAGGAAGTCTTTCTTTTAGGCACTATCTAAGTATCACTTTTATAAGTATCCTTATTTTGTATGCTCTCTATTTCTTCATTTTGTATGTTTGGGCACAAAAATTACTACGAGTTACGCTCTATAAAATTATTCCTGAGTATTTTGATGAGTTGGAAATTGCCAAAAGAGAAGAAAAATATCAGGACAAAAGAACGCCTTTCGATCAAGCAGATATTAGCAAAAAAGGAAATTTTAACGTAAAATATGATTATAAAAACAAAAAAAAAGAAAATTAAGCAATGGTAAATTTTTAACTCTGTTTGCCACTAAATAATAGAGAGTTCTCAAAATAGAACAAAAATATGCATAAAAATAGGATACAGATTCGGTATAAATAGAAATAAATGATTAAACGAATTAGTGCCAATCGAATTTATACAGCCACAAACGATACTTGGCTAAAAAATGCTATTATAGAAATTGATGAGAAGAACCGTATCAGCCAAATAATTTCCAATGCGGATAATAGGGAAATGGCCTCAGCCGAATTCTATAATGGCATCATCGTTCCAGCTTTTGTCAATGCTCATTCGCATTTAGAACTGGCGCATTTGCGAAACAAAATAGAGCAAATCACCGGCTTGGGCGGTTTCATTGCCCGGCTAAATGATATTCGCAACGATTTCAGTATTTTGGAAAAGCAGCAGGCGCAAAGCCGTGCCACCAAAGAAATGCTACAAAATGGGATTATCGCCATTGGCGACATCTGTAATGACACCGATGCCTTTAACATAAAATCTCAATTCTCCGACCGCCTATATTTTCATCATTTTATTGAAACATGGGCATTTAAAACCGAAGAACTATGCGATAAAATGCAAAGAGCAAGCCATTTGCAGGAATTTTTCGGTACATTATCCGCAGCCTCTGTTACTGCTCATGCGCCGTATAGCGTTTGTCCGGCACTTTTACAAGCGATTTCGCAAAAAGCACAGGCCGAAAATGCCATCCTGAGTATTCACCACCAGGAAAGTCCGGTAGAAGATCTACTTATCAGCAAGCGAAAGGGAAGCTTATTTGAGGTACTAAGCCAAAGAGATAATGACTTAAACCAAATTAGCCACGAAGAATCATCGGCAGCAGTCATCAAAAAATATATTTGGCCAGAAACAAAGCTACTTTTAGTGCACAATACATTCAGCCCCGAAAAAGATATCAAGATGCTAAGTAAGCAATTGCCCAATCTCTACTGGACACTTTGTCCTAATGCTAATTTGTTTATAGAAAATGCCTTACCAGATATAAAGGCTATCCGCAAATATAGTTCACAAATATGCCTCGGAACGGATAGTTTGGCCTCTAATCATGAACTTTCTATCCTTGCGGAAATAAAAACGCTACAAAACAATTTTGAGCCATTAGAATTCACAGAATTACTTAAATGGGCGACAATTAACGGAGCCAAAGCCCTGGATATAAACAAAAATTATGGAAGCATAGAAAAAGGGAAAAAAGCAGCTTTAAACTTACTTTATCCTTTTGATTTTAAAAATAATAAAATAAGTAAAAACACAAAAGTAAAAAGAGTAAATTAATTATTTTAGCTCTATAAAATAATTCAAGACGATTATGACCGACAGAAAAAAAGACCATATAAAGCTTGCTTTTGAATCGCAGATAAAAGAGCTACAAAATGATACGCGTTTTTATTATGAGCCACTTTTGGGTAATTTCAAGGATTTCAATATCCCGCAAACAAGATTAGCTAACAAAACCATGCCCTATCCTATCTGGATTTCGAGCATGACCGGCGGAACAGATAAAGCATCCAACATAAATAAAAATCTGGCAAGAGTAGCCGGCGAATTCGGCTTTGGAATGGGCTTAGGTTCCTGCCGAATTATCTTGAAAAATCATAATTTTTTCAAAGATTTTGATGTTCGTCAATATCTCGGCAACAATTTACCCCTTTTCGCCAACCTCGGCATAGCACAAGTCGAAGGAATAATCAAGAATAACGAATTTGCAAGCACTAAGCAATTGCTCGCCGATCTGCAAGCTGATGGGTTAATAATCCATATTAACCCTTTGCAAGAATGGATACAGCCCGAAGGTGATTTAATAAGCCACAATCCCCTCGACACCATCAAAGAATTTATGTGCGATTTTAAGCTTCCTTTAATAGTCAAAGAAGTAGGACAAGGTTTTGGCCCGGAGAGTTTAAAAGCACTCTTACAATTACCTTTAGAAGCCATAGAAACCGCCTCTTTTGGCGGCACCAATTTCTCGAAAGTAGAAATTTGGCGTAGAGATAAAAACGACCGTAAAATGTTTGAAGCACTGAGTAATGTCGGTCATACAAACACCGAAATTATCCAATGGATAAACCACTATTCAGAAACAAATCTTGACATTCAAACCAAAAAAATCATTTATTCAGGTGCCATTCAGAACTTCTTAGACGGCTATTATTTCATAAAAACAAGCCAATTGCCGGCTATTTACGGACAAGCATCCGCCTTTCTGAAATATGCCGTAGAAAGCTATGAAAGTCTCCGGCACTATGCAGAAATACAAACAAAAGGCCTACAATTAGCCTATAATATTTTAAAAATGAGAAAATTTTAATTTATACTTACTCACTACCAAAATGATGAAAAAAAATTATTATTTCACTTACAATCAAATTTCTGCAAAATTCTGCATAAGTAACACGATACCGGTTCGGTATTATTTTTTTCAAATTGCCTTTTCTATTCGACAAAAATCACCTAATTTTGTCCTTTAGAAAAGACAATATTATGAAAAAATTATTCGAGAAGTAGATAAGAAAAATTACAGAAGTAGATTTACCCTTTCAGCGCTTTCTAATGTCAAAAGTCAATTGGAAACACAAACTCATATCCATTACAGGCTCGCTAGGCGTAGGGAAAACAACACTTGCACTACAATATCTGAAAAAAATAAGATCAAAGACGAAGACAAACTATATGTTTCGCTTGACGACATCTATTTTTCTAAGCAAAATTAGTCGATTTAGCCATTGTTGTCCGATAAAACTCGGAATTAGTAAAAAATTGTATTTAAGTGTTTGA
>CAYQXT010000198.1:0-7202 GCA_964421365.1 uncultured Bacteroidaceae bacterium | reverse complement strand
AATAGTTACCAAAATACCTCGTACAAAGCTATTTTTCGTTCGGAAAATAAATAAATAAGCTAAGCCAACTATACCGATAAGCACCGGTATCGAAATTTTGAAAGTATTAGCCAATAAAGCACCCGCCACTAAAGCTGCAAATACCCGCGAAAAAGGAGCTTTCCGGACAAATTTATAAACCTCCATCTAATAATGAGAATTCATTAATTTTTTGAAATAAAATAACTTTGCCAAAATTATTGTTTCTAACTTTGGCAAAATTTACGAAGGTTGTAATTAAAACATATCAAAAATAACTTTTACCACATTATTCGCGCCATCAGCAATATGTAAAATGGTGGCATCCAACATATAACAGGGAGTAGTGGCTACTTTATATTTCGGATCTAAAACTACCTCACCATGAGCTGTCTGCTTGTGATGAGAACCCATCGCTTCGATAGCTTCGGCTGTGGCTTTATCGCTACCAATGGTCACTTCTACGCCTTCAAGCACTTTTGCAACTATTACCGGCGAAATACATAAAGCACCTATCGGTTTTCCGGCGGTAACCGTTTCTTTTATTACCCGCTCAACTTCAGGTAAAACCATTTGTCCGGCACCTTTAAATGCGAAGTCTGATAAATTTTTAGCGACACCAAAACCACCGGGAAAAATCAACGCATCAAAATCATCTGCTTTATATTCGCTTAATTCTCTGATTTTTCCACGTGCAATACGGGCAGATTCTACCAACACATTGCGTTTCTCCGGCATTTCCTTTCCCGTAATATGATTAATTACATGATGTTGCTCAATATCCGGAGCAAAAATTTCATATACGCCACCGTTTTTCATTATAGCGTATAGCGTCATGGTGGCCTCGTGTATTTCCGAACCATCAAAAACACCTGAACCACTTAAAATTACTGCAAATTTCTTTGGATTACTCATAGCCTTATTCATTTTGAGTAAAGGTACAAAACTTTATTTTTATTTTTTATAGAAATTCAGCCAAATTATCTTTTAAAATTAAATTAAACTAACTTTGTCGATAAAATATAAAGTAATGCGTAGTCTCTTTTTAGTCCTAGTTATAAGTTTAAATATTTCATTTGCTTATACTCAAGAAAATAAAATAATTCCTGCCGATGCACGCACCGAGCAGTACATTCCCTTCTTAAAATCCAAAAATGTAGCATTAGTAGTCAATCAAAGTGCCGTCATTGGCCAGACCCATTTATTAGACACACTCCTATCGTTAAAAATAAAGGTGGTGAAAATTTTTGCTCCCGAACATGGCTTCCGTGGTCATGCCGAACGGGGTGCTCATCTGCATAATAGTACCGATAGCCTCACCGGAGTTCCGATTATCAGCCTCTTTGGAAAGCATCGCAAACCACAAAAAGCCGACTTTGATAACGTAGATATTGTTGTTTTCGATATTCAAGATGCCGGTGCCCGTTTTTTTACCTATATAAGCACCATGTACTATGTTATGCAGGCCTGCGCAGAGCAGCAAAAATTGTTCCTCGTGCTCGACCGTCCCAATCCTTTGGGCGATTATGTAGATGGCCCCGTTCTCGATACCGCCTACCGTTCTTTCGTGGGCATGTTTCCTATACCAGTAGTACACGGCCTAACCGTAGGCGAACTGGCAGAGATGATAAACGGCCAACATTGGCTCAAAAACAATCTGCAATGCTCCATAGTGGTTATTCCGGTAGCGAATTATACCCATGCAAAACCTTGGCACATAGCCATAAAACCATCGCCCAATTTACCCAATGACCTTGCCATTCGCCTCTACCCTTCTTTATGTTTTTTTGAGGCAACAAAAATCAGTGTAGGCAGAGGAACACAAACACCCTTTCAAGTAATTGGTTATCCCAATTCTACTTTTGGAAAATATCGCTTTGTACCGCATGATATTAAAGGAATGCAGATGAATCCTCTGCACGAAGGGAAAACCTGCTATGGCCTTGATTTGCGGCAATCAGATCCACGCCAGACATTCAGCCTGAAATACCTCATTGAGTTCAGGGATAAATGCCAACGAAAAGAAGCCTTTATCAGCAATATACACTGGTTTAACCTCTTGGCTGGCAATAAAGAACTGGCACAACAAATCACGCAAGGCTGGACAGAAGACCAAATTCGTGCCACATGGAAAAAAAACTTAAAAAAGTACAAAAAAATACGCAAAAAATACCTACTTTACCCACTACAATAATGCAAACTTCATTTCATACACGTTCAAAAGTCTGAAAAATATTTTACTATTCAAAGTTAGACGTTTCCAAGTGTAAGCACGTTGGAAAGTCTTCTGCTACCAAACGATATGGCTATAACAATTCGGTTCCATTCTACACTCTTTATTTTTCACTCTTCACTATTAATTATTAACTTATCTATCATGGTGTTCGCGAGAAAAATGCTCATGAATAATTTTCCACTCCCCGGCGTCCCTTTTGGCGAGCACATGTGTACCCCTTCCACTAACCTCGTGACGCGCACCACCGTAAATAAATGCTACTGTCCAATAAAAACTTATCACCGCCGAACAATCGTGAATCTGAACAATTGGAGAAGAAATAAAATATTCCATTTTTCCCGGTTCATTCAAATAATACTCAAAAGTACGGCGCAATTCAATCAATCCGTTGTAACGCTCGTGAATCGTTGATGAAAATCCCACTATTTCCTTGTCGAAAAATCCCATCAAACTGTCTAAATCAGCCTTATTAAATGCTAAAGCCAATTCTTCTTCCATTTCAATTAATTTAGCCCTTAGTGCATCCATAATAATAATTTTTTATTTAAGTTATTTTTTATTTATTGGAAATTAACCACCAAGACATACTTATTGGTAGCAAACTATTTTATATCAACAAACAGCATTCACAATTTCTTTTCAGGGCGGTTGCGAGTTTTCCGTTTGTAGTTGCTTTGCCTCAGCTTGCTATTGGCTGAATAAAAGGAACTTCCTTCCCATCGTACTTTTATTCAGCCAATACTAAACCGCTATCAAAATATTACAAAAATATGCATAAAAACATGATACTGATTCGGTATGAGCTTCGGCTACGGCAAGCTACCATTTCAATACCTACCGCAATCAAACAATTTAAAGATACAAAATACTAAGAACTTAACAAAAAATATAAAGATGTTTTGTAAATTAGGCCAAAATATTCCGAAAAATGAAACAAGCCATACCTGAAATATTAATTGAAACACACACGAACAAATTTAAGTGAAAAGTGATGAGTTAAAAGTAAATAGTTATAAATAGGATAATAAAACAGGAATATAGTGATAATAATTATTCACTATTAATTTTTCACATAAATATGGCACAGAGCAAAAGTCAGGATTATGCACAGAAAATTTTCACTATGTGTACTAAAATGACTTATCTGGTTCAGAAATCTTTCTCTTGTTATCTATGTAGTAAATATAAAAATATAAACAAATGAAAAAAATAGTAAAAATTGGCACTTTTAACCTCTTTAATTTGGTCTTACCCAATAAAACCTATTATGGAAACCGCGATTATAGTTTAAACCAATATAACCGTAAAATAGAATGGATTGCCGGACAATTACAGAAAATGCGCGCCCAGATAGTAGGTTTTCAGGAAGTTTTTCATGTAGAGGCCCTAAAAGAAGCCTTGCACGAAAGCAAAATACTGGAAAAAGCAAATGTAGTTTCTACGCCCGAGCGAGGCGATAAACCTATTGTGGCACTGGCCAGTAAATATCCCATTAAAGAATTTTCGGTATTTGAGTCTTTTCCCGAAGAAGCCCAAATTAAGCTATCTATTAATGGTGGTAATGAGCTATTTGCTCTTCCTTACGACCATTTTTCCCGTCCGGTACTGCGTGCCTTAGTAGATGTTCACGGAATTGATTTTGTAGTTTATGTAGTACACCTAAAATCCAAGCGCCCCATTTTTTTAGAGGGAGAAAGACGCGAAAATCCAATAGATACAGCCAAAGCAGAAACTCGCTCTTTGATACTCCGCGCGACCGAAGCTACTGCGCTACGTTCCATTTTGCTCAATGATTTGAGAGACAAAAGCCAGCCACTCATTCTGTTTGGCGATGTAAACGACATAGACCTTAGCGTTACCACAAAAATCATATCTGGCGAACCGCCTCATCGTAAATATCCGCAGGATGTAAAACGTCATATTTGGGACACATTGCTCTATCATGTCAAAGACATACAAGCACGTCATAGTTTTAACAATTTTTACTATACTCATATACACAATGGCCATTATCAAAGTTTAGACCAGATTATGGTAAGCGAAGAATTAGTCGCCGAAAATCCACGTAATATGGGTCGTGTTGGCTATGTGTCACTTTTCAACGACCATCTACTTGATGAGACACTAACAGACGATAAAATTCAGGCATGGCAAAGCGATCACGGGCAGGTAGTGGCTTCTTTAGAGCTTAGGATAAAGAACAAAGAAGGCTAATTTTTTTGTTGGGTTTATATTATTATTCACTAATTTGATGTGAAATAAATAGTTATATAATTGTTATAATGTGGCGAAATCGTAAATTCATAAGCACTTGTAACAATATATAACTACTATATAACAATGTATTACAGTTTAGAACTCAATAAAATTGTCCACAATTAATGAATTTCCAACAAGAAAAGGCTTAAGCAGGGAATTCTATCACTTGCGTTTTTAATAAAGTAATCGTTTTTATGTATCTCTTCATTCTAAATTTAGTACTAATTCATCGATTATTTCATTACCAACCAATTCTGTCTCTTCAATCCATGCCGAAATTTGAATTGAGCTTTCTTCTGGTTCTTCTTGAATGATCCAAACTCCTTTATTTTGCTTTTTAATTATAAAACTATAGATTGGATTTCCATCATAAAATTCATTTCCGAAACCGTCAGAAGTTGTGATGTATTCTGTATATTCAATATTTTCATATTTATTCAGGTTTTTCACTCGTAAAAAATAGGTATAACAAGGACAATACAGAAACCAATAAAAATTCTCCCTTTATGAGAAGCGCTTTTGTTTGATTGAGCTAAATATTTAATGCTAATAATCAAAAAAAGAAGAACCAAAAGAATTGCATAAGCAAATAAACCTAATAATGCAGGTGTTGGTGGTGTTGGTGGTGTTGGTAAATTCCATGAGCGAGAAATGCAAGTAGAGCTCTCACAAAATATCGACAAATATAGCCAAAGGTTGATTGTTTCAAACATAGAATTGCTATTGAATTATTGCACTCGCTTTTACGGTCGTCAGTTCATTAGCCGAACATCCGGCAACAAAGATATTTTGTCTAAATTTGAAACAGTATTAGAGAATTATTTTAACTCTGATTTACTCAAAAAAAAAACGGTAAAAATGTACAAGAACATATCCATTATTATCTGATAGAAATGGCAAAAAACAAATTACTCGGAACGAACCAGTCGATTAGAGAGATTACCTACAAGCTTGGTTTTTAGTATCCGCAGTATTTAAGTAAAGTTTTTAAGAAAAAAATAGGAATGAGTCTGGCTGAATATCGAAATGTTAATTAGTATGCGTATCGTAGAGAGTCTCTTTTTTTATACGCAGCCAATTGTAAATTCTTCATTGTTTTTTACCTTTGCAGCATGGCAGATTTAAAATCGCATTTCAGGAAAGACCTTATCGAAGCCGGTTGCGATGAAGCAGGAAGGGGCTGTTTGGCCGGATCTGTATATGCGGCAGCCGTTATTCTGCCACCCGATTTTGAACATCCTTTTTTAGACGACTCAAAAAAACTCAGCGAAAAGAAGCGATACGAATTACGCGAATATATCCAAGAGCACGCCTTGGCTTTTAGCGTAGGAAACGTTGACCACGAACTCATTGATAAAATTAACATTCTTAATGCCTCCATTCTGGCCATGCACATAGCCATAGAGGAACTAAGCATTCGTCCGCAATTATTACTTATTGATGGCAACCGCTTTAAAAAATATAAAAAAATTCCCCACAAATGTATTATCCGTGGCGATGGTATTTATAAGTCGATAGCGGCAGCCTCCATTCTGGCCAAAACCTATCGTGATGATTATATGCGAAAAATTCATCAGGAATTTCCGGCTTATGGCTGGAATCGCAATAAAGCCTATGCTACAAAATTTCATCGTCAAATGATTGCGAAAATTGGAATTTGCAAATACCACCGAAAAACTTTCGTTCATAATATCAACCAATTAAAAATTGATTTTGACTATAAAGAAAAAGAGGATTAAAAATGTTTAGTGAAATAGTTAATTCCGGAAGAGAATATATTGTTGCTTCGTATATCAAAAACTTCATAAAAGAATATGGCGAAGTAGTAAATGTTAATATCGACACCCAAAAACGAATAATGGAATTTTCCATTCGTCTGCATGGTGAAAAAGACATTACCATTGCCACCGTTATTGGCTACGATATATACAAAGACGATGAAAATACCTACTTTAAATATACCGATTTCATAACAACAAAACTCTGGTTAAACGAGATTATTCAAAATTTTTCGTATCTGCTCTTTGAAAATAATCAGTTTATTATCCCCAATAAAATGCTTCAACGCGTTCTACCTATTCTGTTGAAATAATCTTATGTGTTCGGTCTAAAAACCAATCGGACGGGTAGATTTATTAAAACCGTAAAAATAGACAGCTCATTTACAATTGATTAATGAAACCGTCCGACCGATTTTGATGCAAATTCATCTTTTTATACTGGACTCATCTTATTATTACAAGAAAAAAAAAATTGCTGTTTTTTTATAAACTAAGAGGAGCTTATAATAAAATAGATGAACCAGAATTAAATATTGATCGTTTCCTATATTAACCCATCATCAACTATTTGCCTAAAATGCTCTATTATCGTTTGATTAATAGGCTGATATTTTATATCTAAAGTTTTTTTACTTCGTTTATTATCAAAATATATAGGAATCCCCATATTAAATCTTACAAATTTGCGAGTGATGCCAAAAGCCGGCCCAATGAGGAAAATAAGCCATGTTGGAAGATTTTTTTTAGGAAATTTATATTTTTCACCAAATTCTTCTAGTAAAATATTGGCAAAATCAATCATTTTAATAGTATCAGCCACCATAATATGGCGTTGCTGATGATCCTTTTCCAGCGCCTTCAGATGTGCAAAAGCCACATCACGCACATCTACTTCGCCGAAATATAGT
>CAYQXT010000197.1:0-7204 GCA_964421365.1 uncultured Bacteroidaceae bacterium | reverse complement strand
GGTCAAAGCCGAGGGCTTTTTCCATGCCATATTTCAGCATTAAATTAGCCATATCAATATGTGTGGCTCCGACACTTTCGCGTATTCGTCCGTTTATGGTCAGCACCGCAAAACTTCCGTCTTTTTTGATGCCCACCGCTATTTTGGGCCCTCGCATATCCGTAAAATCCAAACGGGCAGCTTGGGTCGCAATACTGTATGAATTAGTCCAGCCTTCAGATATCATATCTAGAGCAAATGCATTGTTCTCTACTAGCAGCGGGCCGGCTTCTACGGCATGAAGCACATTGGTATATTCGTTTAACTCTATTTCTAAGGCCATTTCAAGCTGCCAGTCGGAGGGGAGAACTTCCGGTTTAAATAGCAAGCTGATACCTACCGGACGCAATTCAATTTCCTCATTGGCTTTGGTAGCTTGGATTTGCTTTATTACATTTCCAACCAACTGAACCAAAGTACGACCTTGCGTTTTTATCTTGCCATGTTCCTGCTGTAAATCAAAGAAAATCACCTCTGCGGCTAAATTTTTATTTTTACAGGCATAATTCT
This sequence comes from uncultured Bacteroidaceae bacterium, assembly GCA_964421365.1. Lineage (GTDB taxonomy): Bacteria > Bacteroidota > Bacteroidia > Bacteroidales > DYOH01 > CAYQXT01. The sequence continues at coordinate 6,655 of CAYQXT010000197.1, read as the reverse complement.
CTTTATTTAGTCTAATTTCAGCCTTTTGGCTACGCAAAATCATTCCCTTTTCGCTGTTTACCCGTTTAATATCCACTTTGCCATCTTTGTAAACAATAAAAGCCGGTTTGTTGAATAAAGGTAAGGCTAATGTTTGGCCGTTTTTTATCAATAATCCCAAAGGAGAGCCTATATAGGTTTCCGCTAGTCCCAATTTTCCTACTAATTCGGGATTGAGAATATAACCGCCATTCCAAGCCATAGAAATTTTTTTCTCGGTTTTTGTTTCAAATTCTTCGATAAAATCAGTTACTCGTCGGGGGTTCAGTGCACTAGACACAATTTCAAAATTTATTTTCTGCCCGGAAATAGTTGGATTTACTTCGGCAATTACGCCCTGATAGGGCATTTTGTCTTCGTACAAGCCAATAACCGAATGCGTGGAAATGGCATCATTATTGCTAAACAAACGGTTCATTCTGCGTAGAATTTCTTTAGCTGTAGCACCGTATTTTTCCGATTGTTTTTTCAGATGTTGCAATATGTTACGTTCGCCGTATTCCACACAGAGCTCGTTGTATAAATCAGATTTTAATAATTTGGAAAATTCTTTGGCTGTTTGTGTGGGTACTGGAAAACTGAGCGTAGGACGAATACCGGCTGGAACATATTGTATATAACCATCGCTACGATCCAAACCCATCAACTTGGCGCCAAAAGCTGTTGTAACCCGGCCTATATTAAAGCGGTCAATGTCTATTAAATCAGCCGTAAAAGCACTATTTCGGCGGGTAGAAATGATAAAACCGTTTTTAGTCTTTATTTTTACTAAAGTAGCCAATGCTTTTTGTCCTAATTGATTAAAATGTATGCCAATGCTTAGTTGTCCGGTTTTTACGACTTGTAAAATTTTATGCTCGTAGAGTAATTTAAGCTCGTTGTCAACGCCACTTTCTATATACTCAATAATTTCATGTGCGCGTGGCCATTTGGCCAGACTGTCTTCCTGTGCAAAAATATAAATCGGTGCAAGCGACACTTTGTATCTTGTAATTAATTCATCGGTTAAACGTAGATTTACCGGCATATTCAGGCGAATACGTATAGACTTTAATACAAAGAAATCTAATTCAGATTTGGTATATTTACCCGGGAAATAAGCAATGGGAACATTCGCTTTCAGTCGTTTCTCTAATTTTTTTCGGTCGTCTATTTTTATGCGGCTACTTCCGGTGAGTTGCGATAGAGCCAAATTCCAATCGGTAAAAAAAGGTAAGTTTTTTATCAGTACATGCTTGTATGTAGGTTTGAAAATGTTTAGGTACAATAAATTAACATATCCGGTAAGTTCCTGAAAAGTTAAATCCTGATAGGGATAATTATTTTTATTGCGATGTCGGTAGGGGAGGGCATGGTCGTGACGAATGGTAAATTCGCCTTTGCGGTAGTAGAAAATATTATCCACCGCATTGTAAAAACGTTGAATTTTATCGTCTAAATACACTCCGCTAGCTGTGTCTGAAAGGAAAAGGTTCTGTGCCACATCGAAAATCATTCCGCGTGTATTTTGCTCTTCTATTCGGAAAAAACTGGGGTCTATCAGTGATTTTAAGTAGTGCATAAATAAAAGCTGGCCGTTTCCGGCAATGGGCTTGCGGTTTTCCCACGGGAAGAGTTTCTGATAATCCGGAGAGTTTTCACGCGTAAAGGCATGATACTTTTTAAAAGTACTAATGGATAATTCCATGATTTTTGAATTATCTTTGAGTTGATAATGCAAGCGCTTAATTATTTCGGATAAATCCTGCTGTAAACTTTGTAGGCTGTACCTGTATCTTACTACTTTCTGATTGTGTTCGATAATATCAGTGGTAAAATGCGGAAAGAAAACCTGCTTGCTAATCATCTTTAAATGACTGTTTTTTATCTTAGCTCGCTCAAATTCAATCACCTTTAATCGCATCTTTTCGGGTAAATGCTCGCCTATTACAGCCGAATAGACTTTTTCGGGCGTATAGCGGCGGCAAAAAATGGGAACACCGGCTGCTGCGGCTTCAATGATAGGTAATCCCCTTCCTTCTGTTTTGCTGGGAAGCAGGATTAGAGAGGCAATGCTATAAAGCTCGGTTAGACCTATAGGATGCTCAAATTTTGATTTAAAAACTTCTTTATCTGTCTCACTAAACAAAAAGCCCAGTAATAGGTTAGAGCGCATAAAATCGGGCAAAGATTCCAAAAGAAGTTTAAATCGTTTAATCAGTTTGATAAAATAGGCAAATTGTTCAGACGGAATAGGCCCCGAAACGATAATGCTTAGTTTTAATCCGGGATTTTCTTTGAAACGGTGCACAAAATTTTCGTAACGTAAAAGCTTGTCCACTAATTTAAAGCTTGTTTCAATACGTTTGCGACCGATAATTCGTGTGGGTTGAAGGAAAATGATGTTTTCGGAAGTAAATTCATCGATTCTGCGGGTTTTGATGCCAATAAGTATAGGACGTGGGTTTTCTTCGGAAACAAGTCCGGTATTTAGTACATCTTCAACGCTATAAGTAACAAGTGAATTTTTATAACGGCTAAATATTTGCCGAATTTGGTAAAAAGCTTCCTCTTTGCGGCTTTTGGTAATTTTATTAAATTTGGTTGTGTCTATTGCAGTTCCTATTTCACCTACATTAAAAGGGTTGTGGCCATTTTCTTTAATCAGATGTGCCGATTGTTCATTATTAATATTAATATTCATCCAGTGGCGTGCCTCCCATGGAAAACAGCTTTGAATAATGGTAAAAAATTCGCCGAGATGATAATTGGTGAAAAAGAAATCACGCGGACCAGCTGTTTTATTCCCGGTTTCAATGTCTATTGGTGAAGCACCTCCTTCCCAGTAAAAATCGTGATTATTGTTGATAACCGGAATACCCAGATATTCGCTGACTAGGATAGAAGCCACGCTTAGCGATACATTACCTGGATTACTGCAAGCATTGATTACATAGAGCAGATTGATATTATTTTTTTTTACATAATTAGCCAAACGGCCGGCAATTCGTTTTATCTGAGCCCAGAATTCAGTTATCAGCCGGTTGTATTTCGTGCTACCTCGTTGAAGTTTTGTGTGGAAAAAATCCTGATAGAGCGACCAATTGTCAAAACCATCGGCTTCTTTTACCTCATAAAAATGATAGTCTGGAGAGAAAATAGTCCGGGCTTCTGAGTGTATTTTTCCTGCTAATAAGTGAATGCCTATTCCGGGAAATTCGCGTTCAAAACTCTGTGCGTATTTGTCAATTTCAATGGTAACACCGTCTATAGAATAATAAAAACTTAGAAAAGCCAAATTCCCGTTAGAAAGTTCATTTTTAAACTTTTGAAAATCACCAGTACATACTTTTGCCGGAATTTTTCGGTTTTCGCGAACACTGTCCAAAAAAATACCCAAGTCAAACCATGTTTTAATATTTTCTTTTTCAAGTGATTGAATAAATTCTTCAGCCGAAATTTGCGTTTCCATATAGTATTATTTTAGCAGGTAAAAAAATCTGTTTAAAATAAGAAAATTATCGGAAATAGCAAAGAATAAATTTTTTTTAAAAACTGTCAAGTGTTTAGCTCAAATTACTTAATCGTTTTTAATGAAGCCTAAAGTTTTTATTAGCGACACGAGTCGTATATTTTACAATTCACCATTAAAGTATTAGCTTTGCAAATAAAAAATATGTTTGCAATAACCGGAGCAACCGGCCTTGTTGGTTCGCATTTGCTTTATCTGATTAGTCAAAAAGGCTTTGAGATTAAGGCTATTTACAGAGATGAGGCTAAAATAGAGAAAATAAAGCGCTATTTTGAACAGTTTCTTAGTTTTTCTCAAGCGCAATGGCAGCTAATTGATTGGCAAAAAGTGGATATAAGAGATTATACTGATCTGGCTGAGGCTTTTAGTAGCTGTGAGGCGGTTTTTCACACAGCTGCTTTTGTCTCATTTCGCAAAGCCGATAGAAAATTAATGAAAGAAATTAACACAGAGGGCACTGTCAATGTGGTGAATGCTTGTTTGGCAGAAAAAGTACCTTATCTGGTGCATCTGAGTTCGGTATCTGCTCTTGATAATGTGATAACAAGCGGAAAAATAACTGAAAAATTTACTTCTGGCAAAACAAGTGATAAATTATACTATGGAAAAACCAAGGCAGAGGCAGAAATGGAAGTTTTTCGTGGAATTGCTGAGGGTTTGAAGGCTGCAATGATTAATCCGGTCATTATATTAGGTTATAGTCCGTTTAAGCAAAGTAGTGCTAATTTATTTTATCAGATACAAGATGGATTACCTGTATATTCGCCCGGAGCAACCGATTTTGTGAGTGTTTGGGATGTGGTAGAAATTCTTTGGAAATTGTTCGAAAATAAAATCAGCGGGGAGCGTTTCATTGTTTCCGGTGAGCATTGGAACTATAAGGATTTACTGCAAAAAATAGCCAAAGAATTAGAGGCCCATATTCCAAAATACCAGATTCCTTTGGTTTTGGCCAAGACTTTTGCTTTTTTGTCGGAAAAAATTAGTCCTAAAACTACAAATTTGAATGTAGAAAGTGTACGAGCAGCCTATGAAGAAGTTTTTTATGATAATTCTAAAATTGTGGAAAAATTGAATTATTCATTCCGTAGTATAGAAAAAAAAATTGAAGAAAGTGCTAGGATATATAACAAAATTAAATTATAAATATTAAAAAAATCAGATATATAATGAATGAAATGTGGAATAAACGTTATGCACAGGAAGAATATGTGTATGGTAAAGAACCCAATGAATTTTTCAAACAGGAATTGGAGCAATTAAGCCCCGGAAATATACTACTTCCGGCTGAGGGTGAAGGACGAAATGCTGTTTTTGCCGCCCAACTGGGTTGGAAAGTGAATGCTTTTGACAGTAGTTATGAGGCTTTTAGAAAGGCACAAAAATTGGCACAGGAAAAAAAAGTTCGTATTCATTATTTTATAGATGCTTTTGAAGAAGTTTTGTTGCCCGAAGATATTTTTGACTTAATCGGATTATTTTATGTTCACACCCAAAATCGACGGAATAATCATCAACAAATCATTTCCTATCTGAAACCTAATGGCATTCTTTTATTGGAGGCTTTCACCAAAAAACAAATCAATAATAATACAGGTGGCCCCCAAAAAAAAGAAATGCTCTTTTCGGTTGAGGAATTAAAAGAAGATTTTAGTTCCTTATCGGAATTGAAAATATGGGAGGAAGAAAGGTTTTTGAACGAGGGAGAAGACCATGCCGGAATAGCTAATATAGTGCGCGTAATTGGCCGAAAGTAACGCCCGTTAATCAGGTCGGAAGGGGTTCCAGAAATATTTTTCAAAATCCACAATTTTATCCTCTTTGACGGGGATTCCTTCAGCTTCGAGGCGTTTTTGCATCTCTGTTTCATCCTCGAAATAGTGCTTGCCACTAAGCATTCCAAAGCGATTCACTACACGGTGTGCCGGAATGTACTCTTTCTGAGTAAAAGACTTATTCAGTGCCCAGCCTACCATTCGTGATGATTGAGGAGAGCCAGCCGCACGGGCTATGTCACCGTAAGTACTCACTCTGCCGGGAGGAATATTTCTGACCACTTCATAAACCTGTCGAAAAAAATCATTCATTTTATTTGTTTAAAAATTTTCATACGTTTTATAAGTCTCAAAAAATCATTTGAATATACTTTTTTTAATAAACTTTCACAAAAAAATATATAAATTTGGAAACTAAAAATTTATTTTGCAGTTTGGTTAACTTTTAACTCTAACTCTGTCTTTTCCGTGCTTTTTCCCTTTCGTATTTCTGATTGTCTTTGGGCAAATCTTCTATCACTTTGAGACTATGAATGTTGAATTTGAGGTAAGTAATCGCTTTTCCTTGCTCTAAAAAGCCTTGTTCGTAAAAGGTTTTGATAGATAATATCGGGTCATCATGCAAATCCTGATACAAATTATTGCTTTTAAAATGTATAGGTAATTGATTTAATTCCAATACTTTCATCGTGTAGTTATATAATGCTCGACTATCGGTTTTTAGATGTACCAAACCATTTTCTTTCAGGAATTTGCGGTATAAATTTAAAAATTGCGCTCCACTAAGTCGTTTCCTCGATTTTAGAGGCTGAGGGTCGGGAAAAGTTATCCATATTTCGCTGACCTCACCAGCGCCAAAAGTAGCCGCTAAGACATCTATTTTTGTCCGTACAAAGGCCACATTATGTAAATTTTTTTCGAGTGCTGTTTTGGCTCCCCGCCACATTCTCGCCCCTTTTATGTCCACGCCTATGAAGTTTTTGTGAGGATAAGCTTGCGCCAGACCTATGGTATATTCTCCTTTGCCGCAACCTAATTCTAAGACGATAGGATTATTATTTCGGAAAAAGTTTTTATTCCATTGATCTTTGAGTTTAAATTCATTGTTCAGCAGCCACTTTATGTCGGGTTGAAATACATGATTGAAAGTTGCCATTTCGGCAAAACGGGCTAATTTTTTTTTGGCCATTGATTAGAATATTTGGACAAAAATAACATAGTGTAGCTAAAACTACAAATAAAAAACGGAATGCAGATTTTTTTTCATTGCTGTTTGATAAAACTCGGAATTAGTAAAAAATTGTATTTAAGTGTTTGAAAATCAAATATA
>CAYQXT010000196.1:0-7233 GCA_964421365.1 uncultured Bacteroidaceae bacterium | reverse complement strand
GTCCATTTCGGGGTTCAAAAGCACCTCTAATTATTGGTTTGTAGGGCATTTCTAAACAGTCGGGCATATGTGCGGTAAAAGAGGTATCCAAAATTGCAGTTTTAATCCCTTTATTTTCAACAATATCAATAATGGTGCTGAATAAATAGCCGGTTTGCCAGGCAAAAGCACTGCCGGGCTCTAAAATAAGATGTAAATGATGTTTGGCCTTAAAATCTTTCAGGATTTTTATCAGATGTTGGGTGTCATAGTCTTTTCGGGTGATTAAATGTCCACCGCCAAGGTTTAGCCATTCTACTTGTGGAAAATAGTTGCCAAATTTTAGTTCTAATACCTTTAATACTTTCTCTAAAGCATAAGAATCGGACTCGCAAAGGGCATGAAAATGCAGACCTTTAATGTTCTCGGGTAATTTAATAGGAAGGTTTTCGGCCGTAATACCAAAACGGCTTCCGGGTGTACAGGCGTTGTACATAGAAGTGGAAACCGGTGAGTATTCAGGATTAATACGTAGCCCTATTTCGATTCCATTTTTTATTTTTGGACTGAAATGCTTATACTGGCTTAGTGAGTTGAAAATGATATGACCGGCGTAGCGTTGTATTTCCTCAAATTCATTCTCTTTATAGGCTGGAGAGTAAATGTGTGCCTTAGCGCCGAGATATTCATAAATTAAGCGGGCTTCGTGCAGAGAGCTGGCCGAACCCGTTTTTACATATTCTTGTACAATGGGAAAAACCGACCACATACTGAACGCTTTAAGCGCCATAATTATTTCTATGTCAGCCTTATTGGATATTTTTTTTATACTTGCTAAATTCTGACGTAGAAGGTTTTCTTCTATCACATAACAGGGCGAAGGAATATTCATATTAATTACCAATGACTAATGGGGTGAGCACTTCAGAATGTCAATATAATTTATAGTGAGGGCTTCTCTTAAAGTGAAACCCTTACTTGGAAACGGTATATTATGCGTAAGCAAAACTATTAACTATTTAGTTCTTCCGGGGTATATTTCTAATGCTTTACGAAGTATTTCTACCGATTTTTTTAAGTCTTCTATTTTTAGCACATAGGCAATCCGTACTTCTTTTTTCCCCAGCCCGGGTGTGGCATAAAAACCTGTAGCCGGCGCCACCATAACTGTAGAATTTTTGTAGCTAAAATCGGTTAGTAGCCATTGGGCAAATTTATCAGAATCATCAATTGGAAGTTGCACAACCGTATAAAAAGCCCCTTTGGGCGTAGGAGCCATCACGCCTTCGATTTTATTCAGTTCACGGATTAAAAAATCACGGCGGGCAATATATTCATTATAAACTTTATCGAAATATTCTTTGGGTGTTTTTAGTGCTGCTTCACCCAAAACCTGACCATAAGATGGCGGACTTAAACGCGCCTGAGCAAATTTCATGGCCGTAGCGATAATTTCTTTATTTTTAGAAATCAGAGCACCAATACGCACACCACAAGCGCTATATCGTTTTGAAACAGAATCCATTAATATGATATTTTGCTCAATGTCTTTAAGGTTCATCACCGAGTAGTGTTCTTCGCCGTCATAAACAAATTCGCGGTAAACTTCATCGGCAAAAAGGAATAAATCGTATTTTTTTACGATTTCGCCCAAAGCCAAAATTTCTTTTTTAGAATACAGATATCCGGTGGGATTATTAGGATTACAAATCATTATGGCCTTGGTTTTTGGCGTAATAATTTTATCGAATTCTTCTATTGCAGGTAGAGCAAATCCATTTTCAATAGACGAGGTAATGGCTTTTACTGTAATTCCTGCCGCTGAGGCAAAACCATTATAATTAGTATAAAAAGGTTCAGGAATAATAACTTCTTCACCCGGATTCAGGCAGCTTAAAAAGCCGAAGAGAATAGCTTCTGAACCTCCAGTGGTGATAATCATCTCTTCGTGTGTAATGTTGATTCCCAAACTATTGTAATATTTGGTCAAAGCTCTGCGATAACTTTCATTTCCTGCCGAATGGCTGTATGCGATGGTTTTAACATCGTAATTCTTAACGGCTTGCAAGGCTATTTCTGGCGTTACAATATCAGGTTGACCGATATTTAAATGATATACCTGCTTCCCTTCGCGTTTGGCTTGTTCTGCAAAGGGTACTAGTTTGCGAATGGGTGAAGCCTGAACTTTTAATCCTCTTTTTGATATTGATGGCATGATTTTCTATTTTAGTTATTTAACATTTGCTTTAATTCTTAGTAATGTAGGCGAATTTGTAGAATTGGAAAAAATATAGAGTTCTTTTATAAAACGACCTTTACTATTTGGTATAATGCGTACATTAATTTTTGATTTTTTGCCGGGCATTAAAGGTGTTTTCTGAAATTGGGTAGTTGTACAAGTGCAATGTGCCTCTATTTTTGTAATAACTAACGGTGAATTTCCATTGTTCAAATAGTTTACGTTTATTTCTAAGGTATCTTTTAAATTTATTTTGTGATCATTAATCACTTCGTTTTCTAATACTAATGTGGCAAACCTATCTTGAGCCATAAGGTTTATGCCTAAAAAAAGGAAAAAACTATAAAGTAGAATTTTTTTCATCTATATAGATATTAGCCGCGTAATCATCAGTATATAATATTTGACAAAATTAGCTTATTCAGTTAGAAAAAAAAATGTTCTAAGGTCATTGACTTATTTTTTCCGAAACTTCATGCTAATTATTAGCTATTTAGCTTAATAAAATGCGAAAAAAAATTTATGAGTGTCCTTATAAACCAAAATTTTATTATTTTGTGCTTGCAAAAAGTGTGCTGCTTAAATGAAATATAAATGCATGAATAAGTATCTGAAAGTTATATTTTTTTTAATACTTTCTTTTTTTCTCTTTTTATTATCTACTGATAAGAAAGAAGATAGAGAAAAGAATGATTTTCCGTTCTATCTGCATCCTTCGTCAAAAGAAAAAGGACGTTTGGAGTATTACGAACGTTTTCATGCTAGTACAAAAAATTGGCGGTTAATTGATGAAAAAAATAAAATAAATCGTAAAAAATCGGTACTTGATACTATTTTAGGAAGCTGGTATGAAATTGCTTCTAAAAATCAGGCCGGGCGAATTCATACTTTTGATTGGGACTCTATCAGACATTTTATTTATGCGGCATCGGCTTCCGGCCAGATTTGGCAATACAATCAGCAAAGTCCAAAGTGGAAAGTACTAAATGATTTTTTCAGGATACCGGATATTGTCTATTTGAAAACGGTGTATCAGAATAATCAACTGAAATTTTTTGTGGCATCGGGAACTTATGCTTTCGATGGATTTTATTACAGTTTAGATACTTGTAAAAGCTTTGTGAAGGCAAAAGGTCTGGAGAATATTCAAAATGGTGGGCACATAAAAAGGGTACTTTATACAGAAATTAATCAAGTACCTCTTTTTTATATTTTGGCAGAAAGTGAGTTAAATACAATAAAATATACCGATATTTTTCTGAGTAGGGATATGGGCAAAACATTTCTAAGTATCCGTTCCGAAATAGCTACGGTAGAAAACAGAGATATTGCTACAGGAATACCACAAAGTGGGGAGCTTATTTTGGCCTCCTTATCGAATATAACAAAAATAGATACGTCTGGGCAGGAAAACGTAATCGGAAGTATTCAACTGGTACGAAGTGGAAGCATTCTTCTGCAAGTTTATCATCAAGGCACTACGCTTATTCCTTATTTGGCTGTATATGCGGATAACCAGACTGATTTTTATGCTAAAGGAATTGTAGGGTGGGAATTCAGGTCTTATCTGAACGAAAATCCTTTTATGGTTAATAGTTTTGCAGTTTCTTCGGCAAACAGTAACGTTCTTTATTTTGGTGGCGTAAATGCTTACAAGAGTTCTGACGGAATTTATAGCTGGCAAAAGGTGAACGACTGGAAGGATTACTATGGTTCTGAGCAAAGTGAATTACATGCAGATATTCCGGCCATAAAATCATTTAAAAATCAGCAGAAAGAATTTATTTTAATCGCTTCTGATGGTGGGGTATATTATAGTGATAATCAGTTAAAAAATGTATATAATCTTTCGTTACAAGGTCTGAATAATAGTCAGTATTATTCGGTTCTTAGCTCGGGACTCGACAGCGGAAAGATTCTCTTGGGAAGTCAGGATCAGGGACTTCAGCAAATCAATAACTTGCAGTTAAAAACTCAAAATTCTTTTATGCAGATACTCTCTGGCGATTTCGGTCATCTGGTGAGTGCCACAAACTTAGATGATTACTGGCTTGTCTATCCGGGTTTTATTGCTTATTCAAAAGATTTGAGTTTGCATTATACATGGGGTACTCAAAATCAGCTTTGGTTGCCGCCAATTGCCACTGACAAATCTTTGCCAAACTCTATTTATTATGGTGGTTCAACGCCCAATGGAGAGGCAAAATTATATAAGTTATTATTTGATAAAGGGAATATTACAAGTAGTATTTTTGGCTATAATTTTTCGTCTTTTAGCAAAGAAAGCATCTCGGCTATTGCCGTTTCGCCTTTCGATGACCAAAGACTTTTCGTACTAACTACTACCGGTCGTTTTTTTAGCTCGTCTGATGGAGGGAATAGCTGGAGTTTATCTAAAAATTTTGCCGGCCCTCAAGCCCAATATTTCTATGGGGCTAAAATTTTATGTTCAAAATTGAAGGAAGATGATATTTATATTGCCGGAAGTGCCTATGAAAACAATTTGTATCCGGTTTATTTTTCGCATGACAAGGGCAAATCTTTCCAGCCTGTGGGAACCGGATTATCTCATACTTTGGTAAGTGGGTTGGCATTGAGTAATGATGAGAGTATTTTATTTGCCGCTAGTGAAATAGGCGCTTATGCTTATTTCCAAAATGATTCCGCATGGATAAATATTTCTGATTCTATAGCGCCTGATGTGCCTTATTGGGATGTAGAATTTGTGCCGCAGCTGAATATTGCTCGTTTTGCCACTTACGGACGTGGAGTCTGGGATTTTGAATTACGCAGCGAAGCATGTTCTTTCCTACCTATTGTGAAAAAAAATATTCCGGATATTCTGATTGCATCTATTGATACAATTTTAATTACGGAATTAGATAGTTTTTTTGCTCCTTCGTCTAATAATGAGCTTATTTATTCTGTTTTTGAGGATGATACGACTATTGCCGATTTGAGTCTTTTTAACAATAAGAAGCTTTTTATTACTCCTAAAAAGAAAGGGCTTACGCGTATTCTTATCACGGCTTATGATATAGACGGAAGCTCGAATGTAGATGATTTTTATCTTAATACAAGCTATAATAATTCGGTATCTCAGATTTTAGGTGATAAAATAAAATTATTTCCTAATCCGACTACGGATTTTACTTGTTTAGCCGGTTTGGACATAAATGCTAATTATCAATTAGTAATTTATAATTTAAGTGGTAAAATGTTTTATAATCAAAGGATTATTCATGAGTCTGAAGTAAATATTGACTTACAGAGTTTTTCTAAAGCTTCTTATATTCTGCAAATAAAAAATGAACAAAAAAATACTGTAAGCCGGCTAAAACTCATTAAAAATTAGAATATGGTTTTTGACAATTTATTAAAAAATAATACTTTTTGGGCTGAAAATAAGTTGCAAGAAGATGCTGATTATTTTAAAAAGCTTGCTAAAGGGCAAGAGCCGGAAGTGTTAATTGTGGGTTGTTCGGATAGCAGAGTATCATTGGAGAAAATACTTAAGGCTGATTTGGGAGAGCTTTTTATTCACCGCAATATAGCTAATCAGGTAAACATTGTGGACATTAATTTTCTTTCGGTACTTGAATATTCCATAAATCATCTGCATATTAAGTATATAATAGTTTTTGGGCACTATCAGTGTGGTGGAGTGGAAGCTGCAGTGGAAGGAGACATGCATAGTTTAACAGAAAATTGGGTAATGCCTATACGTGATTTATATTTTGAGAATCAAGAAGAAATAGCAACATTTGCTTCAAAAAGAGAACAGTTAGACCGCTTATCTGAAATCAATACCCTGAAACAAGCAGGAAATATTTTTAAAACCTCTGTTATGCAGCGTGCTATAGAGGAAAAAAGAGCGCCGGAAGTTCATGCATGGATTTTTGATATCTATACTGGGAAAATAAAAGAGCTAAAAAAGTGATAAGTGAATTTTTGTGTTTCTAATCTTTATACAAGAAAAAGAGTTTATACATAGAAAATTAAAGAAATGTGTTACTTAAAAAATAGATGAAATGAAACAAAAAATTACAGTTTTGGGGGCAGGTAGAGTAGGAAGCGCTATTGCTAAAGATTTGGTCAGGAATTTTAGTGTGAAATCTTGTGATTACAGTGTCGAAAATTTAAGAGCATTGGAAAGTTGCGGAATTGAAACCGAAGAAGTTGATTTATCCGATTTGACACAAATTGATAAGGTGGTAAGTGGTGCGGATTTAGTAGTGAGTGCAGTACCCGGGTTTATGGGCTTTGAAACTCTGAAACGAATTATCGAAAACGATAAAAATGCTGTTGATATTGCTTTTTTTTTAGAGGATCCTTTTTTGTTGGATGATTTGGCCAAAGAACATAAGGTGAGCATTGTCGTGGATTCGGGAGTGGCACCGGGCATGGGAAATATTATTTTAGGGTATCATCATGCGCAAATGAAGGTAGATAGTTATGAGTGTTTGGTAGGTGGTTTGCCTATGGTACGAACTTGGCCCTATGAGTATAAGGCTGTATTTTCACCTATTGATGTTATTGAAGAATATATCCGTCCGGCACGATATGTACAAAATAGTCAGCTAATTGTAAAAGAAGCTTTGTCTGATACTGAATTACTGGAATTTGAAAATATTGGCAGCTTAGAGAGTTGGAATTCTGATGGATTGCGAAGTCTGATAAAGACAATGCCCGATATTCCTAATATGATTGAAAAGACTTTACGCTATCCTGGGAATGTGGAATACTTAAAGGTTTTACGCGATTCCGGCTTTTTTTCGTATGAAGAGGTTGATCTAAAGGGTACTAAAATCCGGCCGATAGATTTAACGGCCAAACTTTTGTTTCCAATATGGAAGTTAAAACCGGGCGAAGAAGATTTTACGGTGATGAGGATAAAAATTGAAGGGACAGAAAACGGAGAGAAGGTGAGTTATCAGTATGATTTATATGACCGTTACGATGGTGAAAGTGAAACTATTTCTATGGCGCGTACAACGGGCTATACTTGCACGGCT